>JBEIDK010000010.1:0-47406 GCA_040383485.1 Flavobacteriales bacterium | reverse complement strand
TACAATAATTAAAACTAATTACATCGACGTAAATCGTCCAACCGCAGCAACAATTGTAAACGGCGGATCAACTTGTGTGAGCGGACAAGTATTATTAACAGCTACCCCTAGCGCACCAGGCAATATTTTAAGATGGTATGCAAGTGATACTACTGCAACTATTTTAGCAACTGGCAATAGTTTATTAACCCCTTCTATTTCTGCTCCTACCAATTTTTATGTAGAGGAGTTAGTAAATTCTGCTACTATTCAAGTTGGTCCAGCAGATACATTAATGGGTACAGGTGGTAATAACAACACTCCAAGGTCAATGATTTTTAATTCATCGGCACCATGCGTTTTGCAAAATGTGAAGGTTTATTCAACCGCTGCAGGAAATAGAACTATTGAATTAAGAACTGCAACTGGTACTGTACTAGCTTCAACAACAGTTAATATAGGCATTGGGCAGTTTGTAATTCCTTTAAACTTTAATATTCCAGTAGGAACAGGATTAAGATTAACAGCAGCAGGAACTTTTATTAATATGTATAGAAACAGTTCTGGAGCTGTTTATCCATACACAAATGGTCCTATTAGTATAACAGGTAATACTGCTGGTGCTCAAGCATTAAATTATTATTATTTTTTCTACGATTGGAGTATTTCAACAGTTTGTCAAAGCTTGAGAACTCCAGTATTGGCTAATATTGGAAGCATTACACCATATGCATCAACTAATTCACCAACTACTATTTGCACTGGCGATACAGCAGTTTTAAGCGCAATACAAGGTGTAGGTTATTCTTATTCTTGGAATGAATCTGGAACTCCTATTATAGGTGCTACCAATGCTAACTTAAATGTAATTAATGCCGGAAGTTATACTTGTGATATTTCTTCGGTTGCATGCTCTTCAGCAACAACTTCACCAATAATCATTGCTTTAAATCAAGCGCCAACTTCTCAAATAATATATCCTGCTCAGGATACAGCTTACAGATGCTTAGGAGTTCCTTTTTTGCTTAAAGCCGATACTGGCAATGGAACGAATACTTACCAATGGTATAGAAATGGAGCAGCAATTAATGCAGCTAATCTAGATTCATTCACAGTTATTCAAGGTGGAGGCGCGTTTAATAATGTATATACAGTTGAAACATTTAATTCATTGTGTCCTAATGGAACATTATCTGCTCCTTTTACCTTGTTTTCATATTCTCCGCCAACAGTAACCGTAACTCCACTTATTACGCAATATTTCTGTGGCACAAGTGGTAGTGAGTTGTTTACTGCTACACTTGATACTAGTTATAATTATCAGTGGTTATTGAATGGTTCACCAATTTCAGTTGGAGGACAGAACAATACTTATACTGCAACAGCCTTAGGTTCATATTCCGTAACAGCTACAAGTAATAGTTATTGCCCAGCAGATACTTCTAACATAGTTCAAATACAATCATCATCAATTACTGCTAATTTTACCTATAATGCTAATGCAGGCGAAACCATTGTATTTACAAATACTACAACTGGAGCCATTAGTTATTTATGGAATTTTGGCGACGGAACTCCTACCGCAACAACTCAAAATCCAACACATACCTATTCAGATACTTTGGTGCATACAGTAACCTTGATAGTTACGAATATAAACGGATGTTCTGATACGATTACTCAAGTAATTGATGTGCACCCTTCTGGTATTAATGAAATAAATTATGGTGATGCTATTTCTATTTATCCAGTTCCATCAAACGATTTTATTAACATTAAAATAAATTCAAATATTATCAACAAGAAAACTATTATAGCTAATATTTACAATACTTTAGGAATGTTGGTTCAAACCAATGTTGTTTCTAAAAATAATCAAACAATATCAATTGCAGATTTAGAAAACGGAAGTTACTTTATAAGAATGCAGATTGGTAATTCGTTTGTAAATAAGAAGATAATAAAAAATTAGAATTGTACATTTATCAGTAATCAAGTTTTCATTTAAAGAAATTTAGAAAAAACTTGGTTACTGATTTTTCTATAAATTAAAATTGCTAAAGTCTAAGTGAACTGAAAAAAAATGAAAATAGACCTTAATACCAGTAATTTTTTTTTACTCGCTGGCCCGTGCGCGGCTGAAAGTGAAGAGATTGTTTTTCAAGTTGCAGAAACAGCTTCAGAAATTTGTAAAAAATTTGCAATACCATTTATTTTTAAGGCTTCCTATAAAAAAGCAAATCGGAGCAGGGTCGATTCTTTTACAGGTGTTGGAATGCAACAATCTTTAGAATGGATTTCAAATGCTAGTAAAAAATATAATGTACCAACTGTTACAGACATACATACAGAAGAAGAAGCGGCAATAGCAGCAGAGTATGTAGATGTATTACAAATACCAGCATTTTTATGCAGACAAACAGACTTGCTGGTTGCTGCTGGAAAAACAGGCAAATATGTGAATATAAAAAAGGGTCAATTTGTAAGTCCAGAAAGTATGAGTTTTGCTGTTGAAAAAGTTAGGAGTACTGGCAACCAGAATATAATGCTCACAGAGAGAGGAACCACTTTTGGTTATCATGACTTGGTGGTTGACATGAGAGGTTTTCCTGAAATGAAAAAAAACAATGTTCCGGTAATTTTAGATGTAACTCATAGTTTACAACAGCCAAATCAAAGTAGTGGAGTAACTGGTGGAAAGCCGGAGTTAATAGAGACCTTGACCAGAGCAGGTATTGCTGCAGGTGCTGATGGTTTGTTTATTGAAACACATCCAAATCCACTTAAGGCATTAAGTGATGGAGCAAACATGTTAGCACTGCATAAATTAGAAAACCTGTTGGAGAAAATGTGTATCTTGAAAGAAGCTATTAATAAAATTAATAAGCTATGAGAGGAGTTGTTTTAGGGTTTTTATTGATGGTTCAGTTTGGGTGGGGGCAACCTATTATAACTTTTGAAAAAGTATATGGTGGTGGCGGACAAGATGATTTTGCAGATGTATTACAAACACCCGATTCGGGATATTTGGTTTTGGGGAGTACTGAAAATTTTGGTGCCAACAGTGGAGACATTTTACTTTTTAAAACCGATAAAAACGGCATTGTGCAATGGAAAAAACTTTTCGGTTTTAATGGAATTGAAAGTGCGATTCAGCTATTAGCTTTAAACAACAGTTATGCAATTTTAGGCCAAACAAATAGTAACGCAACTGCCGATTACAATATATTATACTACAACATAGATACTTCAGGAAACATCAGGTACATAAGCACTTTTGGGACAACATCTTGGGATATACCCAATGCTATCATTTTAAATCCTACAGATAGTACATTGCTTATTACTTCAATCACGGAAAATGATAGCACAGGAATTGCAAACCCAACCATTTTTCAAATAAATTTGGATGGTACTTCAATACAAACCAAACAATTTAATAACAATTATTTGTGGCGTTTAAATGGACTAATAAAGGGAAATGGCACTAAATTTTACTCGACAGCAACCACTTATCAAAACGATACATTAGGGAATATAGCATTGGCAACAATAAATGTTTTACCTCAAAATATTACAGTTGATTTAGTAGAGTTTTTAGATACTCTTAAACAAGAAGGTAGATGCATTTCTTTTTTTAGTGATGGGATGATTGGTTTGGGTAAAAGCAATCAAAAAAATGATACTTTAAACGCTTTATCAATTTTAAGATGCGATACTTTTGGCGTTGAAATTTGGGAATATGAAAGATTTATTAGCTATTGTATTTCCACAATTTCAGACATGTTTGATATGATACCATTAGCAAATAATCATATGGAATTAGTCGGATATATACGTTCTTTTCAAAGTCAAGGTAATTGCCCACCCTACAGTTTTGGTGGTGGTGGTAATGATGCTATAATTCAAACAGTTAATGAATCAGGGTATTATATCGCACATTATAATTTTGGTATTATAGGAAATGAAGAGTTAAGAAAAATTCATAGAACATTCGATGGAGGTTTTATAACTGGAGGAATTACAAATTCAGTTGGTAATGGGTTAAATGAAATTTATTTAATAAAAACAGATTCAACAGGTAATGCTTTTGGTGTTCAAAATATAACAGAAACAACTTTAGGCATTAAAAAAAATGAAATTGGAAAATTTGTAATTTCATTTGATAATGAATTTATTTATTTAAAAGGGAAGACTAATTGTTCATATAAAATTTATAATATAAATTCTACTGAAATTTCATCTGGATTTATTAATTCAGATAATCCGAAAATAAATATTAAGAATATTGCAAACGGTATTTATTTTTTACAATTGATTGATGATTCTGGAAATTCAAGTTATAGATTTATAAAATAGATTACAAAAACTTTGATGCCCGCCTATTACAAGAAAACATTTTCAGCGTAAGTAATGCCAATGATGTTGAAAAATCAATGACAATATTTGCGCAAAATATTATTTTCATTGAAGCAGGCAGTGAATTTACCGACCCTAACAAAACGATTCTCAATTATTTTAATGCACATTACAAACTTAATAGTACAAAAGATATTTTTGAAATATACAAGGTATATGAATTTTCAAAAAAATAATTAGTCAACAAAAAATGTTTTAGAGGCTATATATAATATTCCAAACCTTACATTTGGCAAAATTAATTTGGGTTGAAAGAGTTTTTAAAGTATAACAAAGAAATAATAGTTATACTTATTATTTGGACAGTAATTGGTGCAGCATCAAGCGCTATTGCAATAGGTGTAATTCCTTTAACTATTGTACTTCTAAAGCTAAGCCATCGATACAAAGAAATATTTTTTGGATTAATATATGTAATTATTCTGAGTGATAGTCGTTTGCCTATGTTTGGTTTTGCTGGGGTTGTAAAAGGGCCATACTTAATTCTGATGGCTGTCTTTTTACTTTTTGACCGAAAATATTTTATCCCGTTTAACAACTTTGTCAATCCCTTTTATGGCTTTTTTATCATTGCCTTAATATGTACCTTCTTTAGTCCTGAAGGCGCAATTTCATTTCAAAAACTACTTTCATACTTTCTATTATATTTAGTATTGCCAAACTATATAAGCCTTATATACAAAGACGACCCATATCATTTTCTAAGATATCTTGTATATTTTATAATTTTTCTTTTAATAATTAGTATATTATTATATTTTCCATTAGGTGCATTTTTATCGATAGGAGGCAGGTATAGCGGAATTTTAGGAAACCCAAATGCCTTGGGTCTATTTAGTGCAATCTTTTTAATTGTGCTATTCATAATTAATGACTTGGAGCCAGAATTGTTTGGAGCGGGACAAAAAAGACTATTTCTTGCAATAATTATTATTAATATTTTGCTCTCAAGGTCTAGAACATCGATGTTAACGGTGTTTATGTTTTTGATTTTTTCGGTTTCATTTAAAAGGTCATTTTTCGTTGGCATCATTAGTGTAATTCTGCTATTTATAACAAATGTATATATAACAGAGGTAGTACAAGTATTATCGAGAGAGTTTGGCCTTGACGAGTTTTTGCGAATAAAAGATGTTGAAAAAGGGTCGGGCCGATTAATTGCATGGGAATTTGGTTGGAAGGTAATATTGGACGAGTCTTTCTTTTTGGGACGGGGATTTAATTATACGAACTATATATATGAGGTTAACTATGAAAGGTTATCATTAATGGGGCACCAAGGTAATGCGCATAATAGTTATATTACATTTTGGATTGATACTGGAATACTTGGCTTAATTTTATTTATGTATGGATACATTAAATCATTTTTTAATGCATTTAACTATACACGCTTGGCTTTACCAGCAATGTTTGCATTTGCATTTTCAATGTTTTTCGAATCATGGTTTTGCGCCTCACAAAACCCATTTACATTGCAGGTAGTAATGATATTAACAATTGCATCACTACCTCGACTTAATGTTATGTATGATGAGATTGATGAAATAAATGAATTAGATGAAAATCATGAAACTCAAATATCTATTAATTAAAACTTGGGCATTTTGATGAAAATGATATTTTGTAAGTAAAACTAATTCCTATAAATGAATACCAATCTTTGTTTTTAGAGTTTCCCCTCATTCTACCAACATTACCAGTAATTTTTTTAGGCTTATTGTAGTCAACACTACCACTTAGGTTTGCCGCATCTTCCCCAACTTCCGTTTTAATAAATTTGTATGAAGGATATGTTGTGCTTACATCATCTAAATAATCGGTAAAAAGTTTTCGTAGGCCCCATTCTATTTGAAAGCCCATTTTTTTACCTAAGCTAACTTTTACGCCTGCGCCAAATGGTATGTTAATCTGTACTCTACTATAAGGCTTACTACTATTAGTTTTTACTCCTTGCCCTTCGGTGTTTAGATTGCGAAGTTTATAATTTTCGTTGTTATAATTTGCTTGAGGATTAAAATAAAAACCACCTAAACCACCAAATATATAGGGCGAAATTGGTAAAGATTTATTTCCCATTTCATATGGAAAGAAATTAAATTCATAAATTGTACTCACCTCATAAATATTTGTTTGAAAATTCAAACCTCTCTGATATTGAAATTCGTTATCTGTATTTGTTGCATCATCGGCATAAATAAAACCATAATTGGCAGCTAATCTCAGTGAATTTCTGCGGTCAAAATTAAATCTATATAAGAAACCTGCGCTAAATCCTGGAGAGTCAAAGTCAACCATTTTATAAGGATTCAAATCACCATTATAGAATGCGCCACCTACAAACAAACCAACATCGTGATATTTAGCATATTTATCTTTCTCATGCGCTAAAGAAACGTGAAAACATAAAAATAAAAATGCGAAAACAAAAAGCTTACTAAACAAATTCATCATTAAAAATATTTATTTATTTTTCGATTGTAAACTTCTGAAAAAAAATACAAAAACTATAATTTACTTTGCTTTATTATAAGATGGATAAAAAAATACAGAATTATATAAGTGAGCTTAAGCAAGGCAATAAACTTTCATTAGCAAGATGCATAACTCTTGTTGAGAATAGTTTAGGTGGTAGCGAAGAAATATTAAGAAGTTTAGTTAATTATAAAAATGCTCCAATAATAGGAGTTACAGGGCCTCCTGGCGCAGGAAAAAGCACATTAGTAAATGCCTTAATTGAAACATTAATTCAAAAAAATAGTGAATGTAAAATAGCTGTAATAGCAATTGATCCTACTTCGCCATTTAATTATGGCTCATTACTTGGCGACAGAGTACGAATGTCAAATCATTTCAATAATCCAAATGTATTTATACGTTCAATGGCAACAAGAGGTAATTTGGGAGGTTTAAGTGCCAAAACTATTGAAATTACAGATGTAATGCGCTCATCAGATTTTGATTTTATAATTGTTGAAACAGTAGGAGTGGGGCAAAGTGAAGTAGAAATTGTTGGATTAGCTGACACAACAATTGTTGTATTAGTGCCAGAAGCTGGAGATGATGTGCAAGCCTTAAAAAGTGGTATCATGGAAATTGCTGATATTTTTGTCATTAATAAAGCGGATAGAGCAGGAGCAAATTCCTTTTTTAAAAATATAAATGATTTATTACATAGCCAACCCAACAAAGAATGGAATATAAAAGTATTAAAAACTGTTGCTTCAAAAAATGAAGGAATTGAAGAATTAATAGAATCAATAATTGAACATCAAAAATTAAATTTAATTAACCAAAACAAAATTCAACTATTAGCCGATAAAATTTTTACTCTGGTTACTCATAAGCGCATGCAAAATTTAAGCAAAAAAAGAATTATTGAAGAGCTAAATTTAATACAGGATTTCTCAAATTTTAATATCTATAGTTTTTCGGAGAAGTATTATTAAATACTTTAGTACTATAATTCTACGACTTTAAATTGAATTATTATTTTTCAAATTATTTAACTTTAGCAAACATTTTTTAAATACCAACTTAAATTCATTGGCAATAATTTTGTGACCATAAATTTTAATAAACAATTTTATAAACTCAAAATAATTATTAGTCATGAACAAAACACAAAATTTATTTCTAGCCGCAATCATTGGCGGTATTACTGCATTTGGGTTAAATAAGCTAACTCAAAAAGATAACAATTCTTATAATCCGAATTTTGAAACCGCTCCCTTTAAGCTTGCTTCAAATACAAGTGGAGTGCCAGGTAATGCAGTTGATTTTACAAAGGCTGCTGAAATGAGTGTGCATGCTGTAGTGCATATTAAATGTGTAACAAATGGAAAGACAATTCAAGGCAATCCATTTGGTTACGATCCTTTTCAAAACTTTTTCTTTGGTGGTGGGCAACCACAATTTCAAACTCAGCCGCAACAGTCAAGCGGCAGTGGAGTTATCATTTCGGAAGATGGATATATTGCAACTAATAACCACGTAATAAAAGATGCTGACAAGATTGAGGTTGTACTTAATAATAATAAAACGTATGTGGCAGAGGTTATTGGTAAAGACCCAACAACTGATTTGGCATTATTAAAAATTGATGAAAAAGGTTTAGCCTTTATTTCATATGGCAATAGCGATGAAGTGAAAATTGGCGAATGGGTGCTAGCAGTTGGTAATCCTTTTAATTTAACAAGCACAGTTACAGCAGGCATTGTTAGTGCAAAAGGTAGAAATATAAATGCCATTGATGGCGACCCAAATAAAGGTCAATATTCTATTGAAAGTTTTATTCAAACCGACGCAGCAGTTAACCCCGGAAATAGCGGCGGCGCCTTAGTTAACACTGATGGTTTATTAGTTGGAATTAATACTGCTATTGCATCTAACACCGGTTCATATACTGGGTATTCCTTTGCTATACCAGTTAATATTGTAAGAAAAGTAATGAATGATTTGCATGATTTTGGAAATGTTCAAAGAGCATTCTTAGGTATTTCTATTAGAGATATTGATTCTAAATTGCAAGAAGAAAAAGGTTTGAAAGTTTCTCAAGGAGTTTACGTAGCAGGCTTAACTGATGGTGGTGCAGCTGAAAAAGCTGGATTAAGAGAAGGGGATATTATTACAAAAATTAATGAGGCTTCAATTAAATCTACACCTGAATTACAAGAGCAAATAAGCCGTTACCGTCCTGGCGAAGAAGTTAAAGTAAGCATAAGTAGAGATGGTGAAATGAAAGAAATGGCCATGGTTTTAAAAAATAAGAACGGAGAAACAAGCATCATTAAGAGAGCATCTGAAAAAAGCTTAAGTATGTTAGGTGCTAGTTTTGAGAGTGTTAGTGCAAATGAATTGAAGAAGTTGCGTATTGAAAACGGAATTAAAGTAGTAAAATTAAATGGAGGAAAGCTGGCATCTTCAGGAATTAAAGAAGGTTTTATAATTACTAGTATTGATAAAAAACAAGTTACAAATGTTGATGATTTAGCCTCTTACATTGAAAATAAATCAGGCGGGATATTGTTAGAAGGTGTTTATCCTAATGGAGTAAAAGGATATTATGGATTTGGATTGTAATAATAGAATAAAAATTAAAAAAGGGTTGATTTCAATTTTGATTTCAACCCTTTTTTAATTGCAAAATATTCTAATTAATCATAATTTTTTTACGCACTATTCTATCATTTATTTTAAAACTCAAGAAATAAATTCCACTGCTTTCAAATGAAATAGAGCTACCTGAAATATAATTGCTATTGGTAAAAATTTCTTTTCCATCAATACCATAAACAAATAAGTTAGAAATCTTTGCTGTTGAGTTAAGAATTATGGTTTTATTTAATAAGTCAGTTTGAACTAAAACATCATTGTTTGCATTGTCATAATTTATAAAACCTGTGGTGCTACTGTTAGCAACCGAGATATTGTCAATATCAATATTATAATCGGCAGTCATGTTTCCAGAAACAGCGCCTCTCTCAACAACTATTCTGATTGCTCCAGATTGACCTGCAACGGTACTTGGTAATGAAATTGACTTATTTGCGAAGTTTAATGAGCCTGTATGAGTGGTAGAGTTAATAGTTGTAATTGGGTACCTTAAATTTAATGGGCCAATATTAATAATGGCATAAAAAGTTATTTTAAACCCGGTGCTTAAAATTGGAATGGTTACAGGTGTTGACTGTATATATTGAGCCACTCTGTAATCGAAAGAAAGTACTGATGTAGATGTTAATGGCCCAATAGGTGGAGAGGTAATACTATCAATAATTGCAAAATTATTTAATGCTTTTGTTAGTCCTTTGCTAGCTGGAGTTCCTGTACCATGCGATATATAAGTTGAAAAAGTATTCGAATTATATTGGGTCCATGTACTTGGCATTGCGCTTCCAAATTGAGGGAATGCACTAGACTCAAAGTCTTCAGAATAAGGGTATTGTCCAGGGGGAGGAACAGGTTGGGCATTTGAATACAAACCATAAATTAATATTGCCGATGTAAGTAAAATTTTTTTCATGTTTTTTTAAATTTAAAATATAGGATACAGAGGTACTAATTTTTTTTAAAAGTTAATAATTATGTGCAATAGTTTTTTAAAATTATAGAAATTGTAGAAATAGTTCAATCATATTTGACATAAATTTTTACCATGAATATTCATTTTATAGCAATTGGTGGTAGCGCCATGCATAATCTAGCCTTGGCCTTACTTAGCAAAGGTTACAACATTACTGGTTCTGACGACGAAATTAACGAACCATCAAAAAGTAGACTGGCCGAAAAAAATATTTTACCCTTAAATATTGGTTGGTTTCCAGAAAAAATAAATATTAAATTGGATGCTGTAATACTTGGTATGCATGCCCGAGCAGATAATCCCGAGCTATTAAAAGCTAAGGAGTTGGGAATAAAAGTATTTTCTTATCCAGAGTATTTATATGAAGCCACGAAAAATAAATTAAGAGTAGTAATTGGAGGCAGTCATGGAAAAACAAGTATAACTTCTATGATTTTGCACGTTCTACATTCTCTAAATAGAGATGTAGATTTCATGGTAGGAGCGCAATTAGAAGGTTTTGACACTATGGTAAAACTTACTGACACAGCTTCTATTGCAATTTTTGAAGGTGATGAATATCTTTCTTCTCCTATTGACAGAAGACCAAAGTTTCATTTATACAATCCGAATATTGCAGTAATTAGCGGTATTGCCTGGGACCACATTAATGTTTTTCCAACTTTTGAAAACTACATTGAACAATTTGAAATTTTTATAAATAAGATAGAGAAAAATGGAACACTTATATTTTGTGAAACTGATTTTGAAGTTAACAATATATCATTAAAAGCTAGGAGCGATATAAAATTAGAACCCTATAACATTCCTGATTACGAAATTTTAAATGGTGTTACTAGTATTTTACATAACAATGAAAAGTATGAGTTACAAGTATTTGGGGAGCATAATCTTCTTAATTTAAATGCGGCAAAATTGGTTTGCAGAAGTTTAAATGTTAATGAGAAAGATTTTTATAATGCCATTCAATCATTTAAAGGGGCTTCAAAAAGATTAGAATTAGTTGCAAAAAATTCGAATACCACAATATTCAAAGACTTTGCGCACTCTCCTTCAAAGTTAAAAGCTACAACTGATGCAGTAAAAAAACAATTTACAAACAGAAAATTAATTGCTTGTATGGAGCTGCATACATTTAGTAGTTTAAATAAAGAGTTTTTA
Organism: Flavobacteriales bacterium; assembly: GCA_040383485.1. GTDB lineage: Bacteria > Bacteroidota > Bacteroidia > UBA4408 > UBA4408 > JBEIDK01. The sequence continues at coordinate 35,762 of JBEIDK010000010.1, read as the reverse complement.
CAACAATATAAAGGTTGCATGACATTAGCCGACAAGGCGTTCGTTTATTTTAATCCTCATACCATTGAACATAAAAAGCTAGAAAATATTTCTGAACAAGAGGTATTTGAGGCATTTGAAAGTAATAATGTTACCGTATTTACAAATTCAAAAATAATGGTTGAAGAAATAAAAAAATTAAATTTACAAAACACTGTAGTTCTAATGATGAGCAGTGGTAACTTTGATGGCATTGATTTTAAAAATTTTGCAAATGAGCTTGGAGTTTAATAGTGCCATAATTAAAAACCAGATTAGTATAATATCTTTCTTACTTTAAATTCATTATGCAAAAAAAAATACTCTTATCAATTTTTACATTTTTACTAGGTTTAGTCTTCATCTTCTCAGGTTATATAAAACTTTTTCCTATTGAGCCTTTTGAGATGAATTTTGTAGAACTTGGTATTTTTAATTGGACATTTGCTCCATTTGTAGCTAGACTTTTAATAGCGTTAGAAATAATTTTAGGGATACTTTTAATTACACAACAGAGTGTAAAGCTAACTTTAAAAGGCATGGTAGTTCTACTTATATTTTTTACGTTCTACTTAATATTTGCAATTATAAAAGATGGCAATTCTGGCAATTGTGGATGCTTTGGTACCTATCTTCAAATGACACCTGCTGAATCAATTGTTAAAAACATTTTTATGATTGTTGCAGCAATGATTGTTTATAAACTTCAAGATAATGATTTACAAATAAACAGGCATTTATTAGCCATTTCATTATTAATTGCATTAGCACTACCTATTATTTTTTATTTTTCTTGGATTCAAGTAGTAGCAAATCCTTTTAACTTTATTGTATTTGAAATTATATTATTGTTTATAATTTCTGTTTTGCTTCTTAATTTAAGATTTAAAAAACTAATAATTAAAAAAGTATCCATTTTCGCTATAATCATTTCAAGCGTGGCATTGCCATTCATTATTAATCCGCCGGATTTATTTGTGATAGAAACATATGATATAGGTAAGTTAAATTATGAACTGAAAGCAGATAAATTAGACGCATTTAGAACAAATAAAATAGATAATAATTGGAAGAAGGGTAGAAAGGTTATTGCTTTCTTAAGCCTCACTTGTCCGCATTGCAGAGATATGGCCTTCAAATTACACATCATTAAAAAGCAACACCCTGAAATGAAAATTTTATTTGTTTATGGTGGAGAAAATAAAGATAAAAAACTATTTTTAGCAAGGGCAAAATGTTCAGATATGCCTTCAATAGATTTAAGTATGGATGAGATGGTTAAAATTACTGGACCTTTTTTTCCAACAGTAGTTGGAATAGAAAATAGTAAAGTGCTAAATAAATGGTCAGTAGTTAATATGAGTGAAGATGAAATGACTAGTTTTTTTGAGAATAAAAAGTAATAATATTGTATAATATATTTAGTGTCAAATTTTACTAAATGTAAAACGTAATAATTGGTATGTATAAAAAAACATTAGAACAATCTGGCAAATTAAATCCTCACGTTTCTGTTGACTGCGCTATTTTTGGTTTTGACTTTGAAGAGCTTAAAATTTTATTAATTGAGCGTGAACAGCCATCAAATATTCCTAAAGATTATTACTATAGGAATATATCATTGCCAGGAAATTTAATATTAGACAATGAAGATTTAGATACCTCAGCAAAACGTGTACTAAAAGAACTAACAGGAGTTGATAAGATTTACATGGAGCAGTTTTATACATTTGGTGACCCAAATCGTGTAAAAAGTAAATATGATGAAGACTGGCTAAAAAGTATTCGCGATGAGCCAAGTGCAAGGGTAATTACTGTAGCTTATTATTCATTAATAAAACTTGACAAATTAAACTTACATGCTGCATCTTTTGCAAAAAATGCAGCGTGGTATCCAATTTCAAAAATACCCGACTTGGCATTTGACCATAATCAAATTGTTTATAAAGCACTTCTTGCTTTAAAGCAAAAACTTCACATTGAGCCAGTAGGATTTGAATTGTTGCCAGAAAAATTTTCACTTGGACAATTGCAAAAATTGTATGAAGCGGTGTTGGGTCAGCCTTTAGATAAGCGAAATTTTAGAAGAAAAATTTTAAGTAAAAAAGTACTAATGCCACTTCTAGAAAAACAAACTGGAGTGCCTCATAAACAAGCACAACTTTATAGTTTTGATAAGCCCAAATATGAAGCAATGCGCAAGGAAATGGTAGGTTTTGATTTTTAATAAATAGAAATGTAACTAACTCTTTTTATTTTTTCTAAAAATTGATTTATAGATAGTCCACCAGTATATATCGAAATGAAATGAGTAAATTGGAGAGGTTAAAAAGTCTTTCACAATTCTTCTATTCTTAATAGTAAATCTCCAGCCCAAATCAGCCCCTAAACCGAAATATTTTGTAATTCTATAGTTCCCCGACATCATTGGTTCATATATGAATACGGCACTTTTTCTTGATACCGAATTTAATAGCTCATTATTAGAATGTTCGTAGCTATAATAGGTTGAACCCATTCCAATTTGAGGCATAATAGAAAACTGCCAATGTTTGGTTTTGTAAAATGTATATTCGGCATATAATGCTAAATAATGTAATTTAGTTTTTCTGATAAGGGTATCATTAATTGAAATTACAGAGTTGTAACTTTCTGGTTTCCTATTATCCCTTATCCATTGCCAACCAATTCCAATTATGAACTTACTATCAAAATCTAAACCTGCTTTTAATCCACTTATGGGTGTTTTAGAACCAGTTAAAAATGAATTGCGCCCATCAATTCTTATTTCACCTGTAGGCTTAGCTCCTAGCGCATGATAAATAGAATCCATAAAATGTGATTGTGCCGATGATGCTTGCAAATCGAATAATATGATTATCGTAACAAGGGCATACTTATAAAAATGACTATTCATTTTGGTCATCTAATACCCTATTCAAAAAATTATTGAATGGATAAATAACTTTAAAATCGAGAGCAGTTTTTTTTATAAAATCTTTATCAAAAACTTGCTTTTGAGTATAATTTTTAACAAGCACGAATGACTTCAAACGCAAGTATTCAGAATACTTTAATGACACATCATAACCTTTAGGCATAGTTTTAAGTATGTCAGTTTTTTGCATTCCTCCAAAGTATTCAATAATTTTTTTAGATTCTACAATTCTTAAAAAATCTTTAGAGTTATAATCAATTTCTTGGCGAATTTTCGAGAGAATCAATGATTCTGGTTGCCACATTCCTCCTGCAATGAAAGTGCCCTCTGGTTCAAAATGTATGTAATATCCGGCATGAGCACTTTTTTTACCATTGCCATTTATATAGGCACCAAAGTTTGTTTTATATGGCTTTTTATCTTTCGAAAATCTGATGTCTCTATTAATTCTGAAGATAGTCTTCTTGGCATCTAAATTTGAAACGCTTTTATCAAATTTTGCAATTTCGTTGATAAGTAACTGTATATGTTCTATAAAGTTTGAACGTAATAATTCATATCGTTTTCTATTTAAATCAAACCATTCCTTATTATTGTTTACCTTTAATTCCTTTAAGAAATCAAATAGTTCTTTGTTCATTTTTTATTGAGTTATTAAAATATTTCCAAACATTTTTTGTCGTAGCTCAACTTGTGGCTTTGTTAAATTTGTTTGTAATTTTATTTCGTACTTTTTTATCTTTGTCCTTTTTCTAGGCACAGCCGTCAAATTTAAACTTTTACCATTTCGTAAAATTGAAACAGTAACTTTTTTATTTGTTTTGGGTTTTATAAGTACTTCAAATTGTGACCAATCCATAGCATTTACTTTTTTATCATTTATCGAAACTATACGGTCCTTGCTTTTGAGTCCAAACAAATTCAAATCTTCTTGAGTTTTTACAACTTTATAATAATCCTTAGCACCTACCGAAGCTATTCCTAGTAAACCAAAGTTATAAACTGTATCGGTTAGAGAGTCTTTATATGTCCAACCAATTTTATCAAATAAATCCTGATAAGGTAATGGTTTACTTTCAATTATATAATCATTAAAATATTCTTTAATTTTTGGATGTGTGAGTGAAACTATTTCATCAAATAAGTCATCATCTTTAAATGGCCTATCAGGTCCATATTTTTTTGTTAGACTCGTCATCAATTCAGGTAGCCCGAATTTATTATTACTTAAACTAGACAATTCTATATCTAACATAAATCCTAATAGTGCCCCTTTTTGATAAACGTTATCATAATAATCTGAAAATGGTTTTATACATACATTCCTACTCATTTCAGTAAAGGAAAATTTTGGAAATTCAGCTGAAGCTTCAATTTTAGAATGTATATTTTCGATAAATCGTTCTTCGTTTATTAAACCTGCTCTTAACTGAACTAATTGAGAAAAATACTCAGTTACGCCTTCATACATCCATAAATGTTGACTCATTTTAGGATTTATAAAATCGAAATTTTCTATTTCATAACTATGCACATTTAGTGGAGTAAGAATATGTAAAAATTCATGAGCTGTAACGTCTTTAACAAAAGAAAATAAGGTTACTGTGTCTTCAATTTCTGGCATAAAGTAAAAAGAAGAATAGTTATGTTCTAATGCTCCACTTGCACCTGTTCCCCAAACCTTATGGTCGTTAGCACCAGAAAAATAAAAAATAAAATGGTATTCATTTACAGGTAAAATATTAAAGAATAATGCCAAAGCACTTGCCAATGGAGTAATACATTGTTTTATTTTTTCGGCCTTTACAAGACCGCTTGATGAATAAACACCAATATTTATTTTACTGTTATTACATTTAAAACTTACTGTATCTGCAATGCAATACAAAGTTGGGCTGTCTGCTAAATGAACATAACTATTTGCGTATTCTATGTCATGTTGATTGTCAATATGAGTCGATTTTATTGAAGTATTAGCGAAAAAATTACTTGGCTTGAAAATTTTAATTTCGTAAGCTTTGTTTTGCATTCCTGAAATATATCCAATGAAGCCATGATGATTTAAGACCACGTTTTTATTTTTTTCAATGTTGGTACCCGCAGGTTGAAAAACATAATTATCCTTTGAATTTGCATCCCAAGTATCATTTACTTTATAAGAAATTTTAGATGCTTTTCCTCCAATAATCTGGAATTCATTTATACTTTTTTTCTTAATTTTTAGTCGTTTTCCTTCTCTATCATAAGCTTTGAAGTTGGTTAAAAATTTGCCAAAATCATATCTTGCATAGGTGCCTGGTATTATTGCAGGTATGCAATAGGTAATAGTATCCTTTTCCTGAAATGGCAATAGAACTTCAACATCAACTTTATCTTTTTTTATATTTACTAAATCAATTTTTACCTCATACTTTGATTGAGAATAATTTTTTTGAAAAAAAAATAAACAGAGAATTGCAGTAAAATAAAGTTTCAAAATTTGGTTAATTATGGGCTGAAAATATGTAAACTATGATTAAAAATAAAATCACTTTCATTAAATGATTAACCATTAAATGTTACTAACTCTAATTTAGTGAAGGAATTGAGACTAATAAATATCATCTATATATATGATTCTTTAATATATTATTGATAAAAAAAAATTTACTTTTGTTTGTTATGTTTAAGAAAATATTTTTACTCACTTTAATAATTAATTACTCTTGCAAAAGCAAGGTGGAAACTATAAAACCAACCTTTGAATCAATTACTGAATCAATATACGCTTCTGGTATAATCAAGAGCAAGAATCAGTATCAAGCTTTTGCAACCGTAAATGGTATAGTTAAAGAAATCTATGTTACAGAGGGTGATACAGTGCAGAAGGGAACTCCTATATTAAGCATTGCAAATGATGCTCAAAAACTTAGTAAGGAAAATGCTGAATTAGCTGCTAATTTTTCTAGTTTTAATAACAATCAAGACAAGCTGAATGAGGCAAAAATGCTGGTGGAGTTAGCGGAAAATAAATTAAAAAATGATTCTGCATTTTACTTTCGTCAAAAAAATTTATGGCAACAGCAAATTGGAACTAAGGTTGAATTTGAGCAACGTGAATTGGCATATCTAAATTCAAGAACCGCATTATTTTCAGCAAAAGTCCGATTCAAGGATTTAAAGCGTCAATTAGATTTTAATTCATCTCAAAGTAAAAACAATTTACAAATTACTAGTAAATTAGAAAGTGATTACACACTAAAAAGTGAAATTGATGGTATTGTTTACAATATCACAAAATCTAAAGGAGAAATTGTAGGAGCGCAAACTTCTGTTGCAATTATTGGCGATGCTAAAAATTTTATTTTAGAGATGCAAGTAGATGAATATGACATATTGAAGATATCAAAGAATATGGCTGTTATGGTAACGCTTGATAGTTATAGAGGTAAAGTTTTTGAGGCTAGGGTTTCTAAAATTAATCCTATTATGAATGAACGAAGTAAAACTTTTTTGGTTGAAGCTTTATTTACAAAAGCACCAGAGGTTTTATTTCCTAATATCAATTTTGAGGCAAACATTGTACTTAACACAAAAAATAAATCTATTTTAATACCACGTAGTTATTTAATTGGAGATTCTCTTGTAATTAATAAAAATGGCGATACAATCAAAGTGAAAACTGGTTTAAAAGACTATCAAAAAATTGAGATATTATCTGGAATAACTAGAGAAATGGAATTGAAAAAACCAACCCAATGAATTATAAATTAATTATAAATGTTTCCAAATCATTACTTCTAGCCCGCTGGAAACAGACACTAGTAGCAGCAATAGGAGTAACATTTAGTATCACTATGTTTATTGCCTTACTTAGTTTTATGTCTGGATTAAATGATTTGCTTGATGGGTTAATTTTAAATCGCACTCCTCATATTAGACTATACAACGAAATACAAGCATCTAAAGTGCAGCCTATTGACCAAAGCATTGAATATAAAAACCATCATAACTTTGTAAGTTCTAAAAAGCCTAAGAATGAAAGATTAGAAATATATAATTCGGCATCAATAATTAGCGCTTTGAAAAATGACAATCGTGTTTTTGGAGTAGCTCCTAAAATAACTGCTCAAGTATTTTATAACGTTGGTGCAATTGACCTTACAGGGGTTATAAATGGTATAGATGTTGAGGCAGAAAATAAGTTGTTTTTTTTTAAAGATTATGTTACTGAAGGCAATTTTATAGACTTAAAAAATATTCCTAACAGTATTATCTTGGGTAAAGGTGCAGCAGAAAAAATGTTAGCTAATATTGGAGATGTTATTCAGGTTACAACTGCCAAAGGAGAGCGTATGCAACTTAAAGTAGTAGGATTTTTCCAGTCAGGTTTACAAGATTTAGATAAGGTACAAAGTTATGCCTCTATAATAACAGCACAAAAGCTACTTGGCGAAACAAATAGTTATATTACAGACATTCAAATAAAGCTTAAAAGTATAATAGAAGCGCCGGCATTAGCAATAGAATATTCTAAATTATTTGATGTTGAAGCAGTTGATATTCAAACAGCAAACTCACAATTTGAAACTGGCAGTTCTGTTAGAACTTTAATATCATACGCCGTTGGCATTACACTTTTAATTGTTGCTGGTTTTGGTATTTACAACATTTTAAATATGATGATTTTTGAAAAAATGGATTCAATAGCAATACTAAAAGCAACAGGTTTTTCTGGAGGTGATGTAAATAAAATATTTATTACCATTGCACTTAGTATAGGTATTTTTGGAGGTATGTTGGGTTTGCTTTTTGGCTTTGGCTTATCTAATATTATCGACCAAATACCATTTAATACCGCAGCATTGCCCACAATTAAAACTTATCCAATTAACTACAATCCTAAATTCTACATTATCGCTAGCATTTTTTCGGTAGTAACAACCTATTTTGCAGGTTACTTTCCTTCTCGTAAGGCAAGTAAAATTGATCCTGTTGTAATCATTAGAGGGAAATAATATGCCTGAATTTATTCTAGAATCAAAGGGTATTTCTAAGAGTTTTCATGACCCAATTACTATCCAAATCTTAAAGAATGTAAATTTTGCCATCAAGCAAAGTGAATTCGTTTCTATTATTGGAAAATCAGGTTGCGGAAAATCAACCTTGTTGTATATTTTATCAACAATGGATACGGATTATGAAGGTGATTTGTATTTGGATGGTGAGAGAATGAAAGGAAAAAAAGAAGTGGAACTGGCAAAAGTTAGAAATCAAAAAATTGGATTTGTTTTTCAATTTCATTATTTACTTAATGAGTTTTCAGTATTAAAAAATGTGATGTTACCCGGACTAAAACTTCAGAAATTCTCTGATAAAGAAGTTGAAGAGAGAGCCTATCAAAAATTAAAAATTTTAGGAATAGAAAACGAAGCATTAAAATTGCCTAATCAACTATCAGGTGGTCAAAAGCAGCGAGTAGCAATAGCTAGGGCACTAATAAACGACCCTCTCATAATAATGGGAGATGAGCCAACGGGAAATTTGGACAAAAAAAATGGTGAAATTGTTTTTAATATTTTTAAAGAACTGGCTGAAGTTTACAACCAATCTTTATTAATTGTTACTCATGACAATGAATTTGCAGCTCGCACAAAAAGAATTATTGAAATGGAAGATGGCAGCATCATTAATATAACTGAGAATTAAAAATGCGTTTGTCAACTCAAGGCTATATTATTGAAAATTTGGTGTTGCGACTTTATTGAGTTTAATGAGTATTCTTTTGTAAATTAAATAATAATTAAATTATTCTTATTTTCTTTGTTGCAATAAGCGCTTAGCCTTGTTTAAATTATAAGATGATTAAAATTGGAGATAAAATAGAATTGCCAGATTTTCCGTTGTTGCTTGCACCAATGGAAGATGTAAGTGACCCACCATTTAGAGCAGTATGTAAAGATAAAGGTGCAGACTTAATGTATACTGAATTTATTAGTAGTGAAGGCCTAATAAGAGATGCGATTAAAAGTCGTAAAAAGCTCGATATATATGACTACGAAAAGCCAATAGGCATACAAATTTTTGGTGGTGATGAAGACAGTCTTGCAATGGCTGCTAAAATAGTTGATGCAACCAACCCCGATTTATTAGACATAAATTTTGGTTGCCCTGTGAAAAAAGTAGCCATGCGCGGCGCTGGTGCTGGTGTATTAAAGGATATTGATTTAATGGTTAGACTTACAGATGCTGTTGTTAAGAGCACAAATTTACCAGTAACTGTTAAAACAAGACTTGGATGGGATGAAGACAAAAAAAATATTGAAGAAGTTGCTGAGCGCCTTCAAGACGTTGGCATAAAAGCATTGGCCATTCATGGCCGTACAAGAACTCAAATGTATAAAGGTAGCGCTAACTGGGAGCTTATTGCTAAGGTGAAAGAAAATCCAAGAATTTATATTCCAATTTTTGGTAATGGTGATATTGATAGTCCAGAAAAAGCCTTAGAGTATAAAAATAAATATGGCGTAGATGGAATTATGATTGGTAGGGCTGCTATAGGCTACCCATGGATTTTTGATGAAATAAAGCACTATGTAAAAACAGGAACTTACCTTGCTCCTCCGAGTATACAAGATAGAGTAGATGTTTGTAAAAAACATTTATATAAAAGTTTTGAATGGAAAGGACCAATAGTAGGTATTTTTGAAATGCGCAGACATTATGCCAATTACCTAAAAGGTATGCCTAACATTAAAGAATATAGAGGTAAATTAGTAACATTAAAAACTGTTGATGAAATTGTTCAAGTACTTGATGAAATTGTAAAAAATTATGCTGGTTTTGAATTTGAAAAATCAAATATTGAATTAATTGATTATCATCAAAAATGTCCTATTTGAAAAACTTAATGTGGTTTTTCAATTGTAACAATAACTTCATTTCTGCGTCCAACAAATTGATATGGAGGATTGTAACCTAAAAATCTAAAATGCCCATGGTATTGTATATTCCTTTCTGATAAGGCAAAAGCTAATTTAGATGAATAATACTGAATGTCTTTATCACTAGCAAAACCATCAAATTTTATTGCAGCAACATATTCTTCGGGTGCAGTGATAATATTTACCCCGATATCATTTGGTTTCGGTAAGTTATCCTTGTTATATTCCGATGGCATCACAAAACTCATTGTAGAGCTTTCATCGCTTATATTCATATGCACAGGCGTAGTCATGGATATTTGCTTGTTACTTTGATTACCGCCAAAAATATAACCGGCTAATTTTCTGAAACCACTGCTCCCTAATTCTTTATATGATTTAGCATTTGATTCTATACTTGCCATGGTAACCGCAGGATAAAGACGTATTTCAAAGTCATTGTCAGATTTAATAACCTCATATTTTTGCGATTCAGTTTTATTTGTAGACATAGTAATATATGTTTGAAAAAATATAAATAATACTGCTATAATAATTAATGTTATAAGTAAAGTTTTCATAAAAGTGTCTAATAATTTAGTTTAAGAAGAGTTTAATGATAACAAGAAACAAAAAAATATTCTAGAAGTTTAAACAAAATACCTAATTGAGACATCAATATGTTTTCTAATTAATTTATTTGAAACACTAAAGTTAACCTTGGCAGCCCCAAAATTTTCATCTGTTTTAATTATAGTTCTAGCATCTAAAAAGTTCGATTTTAATTATATTTTATAAAATTACTTGCAATTATGATTGACGAAAGAATTTCTCCATGAAAAATTATAAAATCAAGCGTTCTAATGGATAATTCACGCATTAATAAAAACAACTTCAAGAGTTTTTTCTAACTCACGAAACTTTTCAGCAATAAATAAATTTAAACTTATTTCTTCATCAATTTAAGCTCAGATATAGTCGAATAATGTCTATTTCGCACTTCGTTGAACTTTTGTAACATGCGTAATTAATCAACTTAATTAACTCATCAGTTAAGCCACAAAAATCAAAACAAACAACCACTAAATTCGTATTGTACTTTTAGATATTTTTTAAAATTTTAGATACTATAATAATTCTCTTGGCGCTTAATAATGATATGCCCACCAATTTTAATACTATCATATTTTTGTAGTTGCTATTAAGAACAGAATGCAAAAGGTTTTAAATTTTAATTAAAATAATTAAATAGATTTAATTATTATGCACTAAATTCAGTTATTCGCAAATATTTTATTGGATTTGGAAACATATAAATCTCTCGAATTAATTATCTCAGAAAAAGCTAAAATGTTAGAGGAAAAAATTTTACACCTCAATTTTAGTTCTTTAAATATTTCAGAATATAGCAAGTTGTATTGGATAGATAATTTACGTAAGCTTAGTTATATTATGAAATCTAACGCTTTCATACTCTTTAATGCGATAATTAAATCTAAAAAAGAAATAAAAGATATAGTTTTAATGGATAATGGAGGAGGAACAGGATCCTTATCATTGTTAGCAAAGGCCATTGGAATAAATACTGTAATTTATAACGATATTTACGATTTAAGCTGTAATGACGCCTTAATAGTAGCCGAAGAATTAGGTTTTAAAGCGAATGACTATGTATGTGCGGACTCGGAGGAGTTAATTAATTATTTTGCGAATAAAAAACTTGATTGTGACATTGTTGTTTCCAGAAATGTTATAGAACATATATACAACCTCGAAAAGTACTTTGCAGATATAAGTAAAGTTTCAAGAAAAGCGCTTGTTGTTTGTTTTGCTACAACAGCAAATATTAAGAATCCATTAGTTAATTTATATACAAGGAAAATTCAAAAAAGGGTAGAACTTTTTGGTAATAAAGGAAAGTATAAAAAGGAACGTGATTCAACAAAATCATTTTTTGAAATCAGAAAACAAATAATTAAAGACGCATTTCCGAATTTAGTTGAAGATGAAATAGTGCAATTATCAAAATCAACTAGAGGGTTAAAAAAAGAGGATATTATTGATTTTATTGGCAAAGAAAATTATCATGATAATTATAGATTGCTGCCAAAAGATTCAAGAAATACATGCGACCCAATCACTGGAAATAGAAGTGAAAATCTTTTATCACTTAATATTTATAAAAATATACTTGAAAAAAATGGATTTAAGTTCCAAGTAATACCTGGATTTTACAATACTAATTATAAACTTAAAATTCTTAACTTAATTACTCCAAGTCTAAATCGTTTAATAAATTCATTAAAATTATTTTCAATTTTTCTTTCTCCATTTATTATAATTATAGGAGTAAAAAAAGCCGATATTGAATAGATTTATTGCATTAGGGCATTCATAATTCTGTATGTTGCATTTCCATCCCATAAGTCAGGAACGTTTCCTTTTTTGTATTTACCATCCATAATTAAATTCATGTATGATTTTAAAACGTCTAAATCAAATGGTAATAAAGTATTAGAACCAATTTCTACTGTGATTGGCCTTTCTGTATTTGGCCTTAGCGTTAAACAAGGTTTTTGTCTAAAGGTTGACTCTTCTTGTATTCCTCCACTGTCGGTTAAAATAAAACAACATTCTTTTATTAATTTTTGAAATGAAAAATAATCTAACGGGTCAGTAAATATTAAGTTTTTATTACTTTCAAATTGATGATATATTCCAAATTCTTTTGCATTCTTAATAGTACGTGGATGTATAGGGAATACAATTTTAAAATGTTTGGTTAAAAAACTAATTAATTCAACTAATTTAATTAACTCTGATTTGCTATCAACTGTGGCAGGTCTATGCATTGTCATTAAAACAAATTTTTGGTCATGAATTTTCAATTCTGAAAGTATATTGCTTTTATTAATTTCATCTTCAAAAGCAATCATTGTATCAATCATTGTATTTCCAACCTCAATTATTTTTTCTTTAGGCTTTCCCTCTTTTAATAAATGTTTAGTTCCACTTGGTTCAGTTACAAAAAACATATCACTAACTTCATCGGTAATTAGTCTATTAAATTCCTCAGGCATTGTTCTATCAAAACTTCTTAATCCCGCTTCTATATGTGCAAGCTTAATACCCATTTTATTTGCAAATATTGCTCCTGCAAGAGTAGAATTAACATCTCCAGGTACCAACAACCAATTAGGTTTGCCAATTTCATCAATTAATATTTCCAATTTAGTCATTATTTCCGCAATTTGTGAATTTGCAGTAGCTTGACTAATGTTTAAAAAATAATCGGGTAATAAATTAAATTGTCGAAAAAAAACATCAGCCATCCTTTCATCATAATGTTGACCAGTATGTATGATTTTCAGCTCTATTGTTGGATAACTTTCCGAGGCAATTTTTTTAAATTGTGTAACTTTAATAAAGTTAGGCCTTGTGCCTATTAATATAAATATTTTCACTTAATTGTTCTAAATTAATAACTTTTACAAAGTAAAAAATCTATTTGGACTTCTTAGTCTAAAATTAAAAATTTGAATTCATGTTCTATTTTAATTATTAATTAGATAATTTTGTTTCAAAAAATATTATGGCTTCATTTGATATTGTAAGTAAAGTAGACCACCAAACTCTTGATAATGTTATAAATGTTACCCGAAAAGAAATTATAACACGTTATGATTTTAGAGATTCTAAAACTCAGATTGATTTTGATAAAAAAGCATTATTGCTTACAATAACTACTGAAAATGAGATGAGGTTGGAGGCTGTTGAAGATGTGCTTCGTTCGAGAATGATTAAACAGAAGCTTGACCCTTTATCACTGGACTTTGGTAAACAGCATTTTGCAAGTGGTAATATGGTTAAAAAAGACATTAAAATTAAAGAGGGAATAGATAAAGAAAGTTCGAAAAAAATTATAAAACACATAAAGGACTCAAAAATTAAAGTTGACGTTCAGTCTATGGATGAACAGGTAAGGGTAACATCAAAAAAGATTGACGATTTACAGGAAATAATGACTTCATTGAGGGTTGCTAATTTTGATATACCAATACAATTCACAAATTTTAAATAGGTACTTTTTATAAATTATTTTTTACTAATGATAATAAGTTTATTATAATTTGTAAGATGTTCAAAAGTTCAAATATCAGGAAGAAGACAATTACACTAATTACCGTAGACTTTTTTAATAAGTATTTTATATTGTGATTACCTCTAAATGCATGCAAAAACTCCTCCGTTAGCTTCAATTAATTCTGACGCTCAATTGGTTCACCGAGTTGGACAAAAATAGCCAGTGCATTTGTGTTAGATGTGAAGCAGAAAAAAAAAACCCAACGAGCAAAAAGCTTTAAATGGCAGTTTCAATTAATTAATGGCTCAGTAAATGCTTGCTGCATGCTTGGTGGAAAGGTAGTTGTACATAGTTATATAATATTGATAACTAAAAATGAAAATCCTATGGCAGTAGTTATGGGTCATGAAATAGCGCATGCAATTGCAAGACAAGGTAATGAAAGGATGAGTAAAGGTTTACTTATTCAGATGGGAGGGTTTGGCTTGCAAGTAGCAATGGCAAATTAATCCCAAGAAACTCAAAATATATTTAACCCAGAATACGCATTAGAAATTCTATTACAACGCAAAACCCCTTCAAAATATGAAGTAAACAACTTTTACTCATGCATCATATAATCAATATGATTTATTCGTAAAAGTTCATATTTTATTGAGCTTTGGCGCTTCACTACGAACCTCTAACGCGTAATCTGGGTTTAATCAAAGTTATGGTATTGGCTCTAAACTAGGAATTCTATAGTATAGCCCATGAAAATGAAGCAATTCATTTTTTTTGGGCGGCTGGTTACAAATAGCAATACTTAACAACCACATATATTAAGTACTCATCCTAACGATGAAACTAGAGTAAAGGATTTAAAAACATTCATGCCTAGAGCATAAAAGTATTATAAGCCCTCATAAAAAATGAATTGACTAACTACTAAAGTAGAGACCTTAAACTTCTTCTGTTAAAAGAATATAGGTTTTAACTGTAGTAAATATATATTTGTAAAATGAAGCTTTTAAAATAATATCCCAAATATGAAGTTACTTGAGGTTTGGGATTTTGTTCTTTCCCCCATTTATATATTTATTTTATATCTATTAGCAAAACGCTACGCCATAAGCAAACAAAAACTAGAGCCCCATTATAAATACTTTGCTAATGGAATGTTAGCAAAAATGTTAGGAGGTGTTATGCTTTGTTTTATATATGTATATTATTATCGTGGTGGCGATACTACTCAATATTTTCAAAGTTCTGTTTGTTTAAATAAATTATTCTTTAGGCATAGCGATTCATTTTGGCGAATTATTTTTGGAGGTGAGATATTGTTCGAATACGGTAATTTTGATTCGATTACTGGATATCCAGAATTCGTTAGAGATATTCAATCATGGCAAGTGGTAAGGTTTACAACATTATTTACATTCATTGGACTTAGATGTTATGTTTTGACAACTATATTATTGGCGGCAACAGCATATTATGGTATTTGGCAACTTTATAAAGTTTTTATTTACTATTTTCCAGAGCGTAGTAAAAATATTTCAATAGCGATTTTATTTATGCCGTCAGTTTTGTTTTGGGGCTCGGGAATATTAAAAGATACTTATACCTTATCAGCTGCAGGTATTGTAACTTATTCATTCCATCAATTTTTTATTTTAAAGAAAAACAGAACTTCTGCATTTATAATTGGCTTTTTTGCAGCATCATTAATTTTAAAAATCAAGCCCTATATATTTTTAGGGCTTGTGCCTGGTGCAATTTTGTGGATTTCTTTTGAAAGAATAAAAAAAATAACTAGTTCAACACTAAAGTTATTAATTGGACCAGTTATTTTATTATTAAGTATAGGTTTGTTTTCTTTCGGGTTTCGTCAGATAAGTAGTGGACTTGGGCAATATTCATCGGTTGACAATATTCTTAATAAAGCATCTGCTACTCAAAAAGACTTAAAGCAAGAATACAATAAAGGAAACTCCTTTGATATCGGAGAATTTGACGCTTCAATAGGAGGTGTGCTTAAGAAGTTTCCTGTAGCAGTTTTTGCTGGACTATATAGGCCTACTGTGCTAGATGTGAAGAATGTTGTAATGCTTATTGCGGCTGTTGAAAATAGTTATATGTTGTATCTTTTATTGAGTACTCTTTATAAAGCTGGAACTAGACAGTTTTATAAAATAATTTCTGGGGAACCAATAATTTTCTTTTCACTCATTTTTTCTCTTTTCTTTGCATTTTCTGTAGGATTAACAACTGCAAATTTTGGGGCATTGGTAAGGTACAAAATTCCAGCTGTTCCTTTTTATATGGCAGCAATGTTTATTATTCAGTATAAGGAAAAAAAATTAGTTAACCCTTACAAGCAGTCAGTTAGAAAAGGTACTTATATGTCAGATAGAGAAAATAAATTTAAATCAAAAGTTTAAAATATTTAGAATGAAATTCCATAAAGAAGGTATCCCATCATTAGTAATTGTAATTGTTTTCGGACTTATATTGCATTTTAGTACTAAATTTATTTCTAATAATAATTTTTGGATTGTTTCATTAGCTGATGCAACTTCAATTTTCTTATTAATAGTTATTCTACAGTTTTTTAGAAACCCTAATCGCAATTTTGTAATAGACCCAAATGCCATTATTGCTCCAGCTGATGGCAAAGTTGTTGTAATTGAAAAAGTATTTGAAACAGAATATCTTAAATGTGAATGTTTACAATTAAGTATTTTTATGTCGCCAATTAATGTTCATATTAATAGATATCCTATTGCTGGTGTTGTAACATATGCAAAATATCATCCAGGTAAATTTTTAGTAGCTTGGCATCCTAAATCTTCAACTGAAAATGAGCGTACAACAATTGCAATTAAAACTCAAAAAGGAAATGAAGTATTATTCAGACAAATTGCTGGGGCATTAGCAAGGCGCATTGTAATGTATAGCCAAATAGGTGATAATGCAATTCAAACCAGTGAGTTTGGTTTCATAAAGTTCGGCTCAAGAGTTGATTTGTTTCTGCCATTAGATTCAAAAATTAACGTTGTTCTAAACGAAGTTGTTAAAGGTGGGGTTACAAAAATTGCAGAATTATAATTATTTTTAAACATGATTCTTTCCATAGTTATTCCGGCCTATAATGAGGGCAATACAATACATGAAATTCTAAATAAAATTAAAGAAGTAGAATTAATTAATAAACTTGAAAAAGAAGTTGTCATTGTAAATGATTGTTCAACAGATAATACTGAGGAAGCAATTCAAGAATATATTTTTAATAATAAAGACTTAAAAATTTCATATTTTAAACATTCAATAAACAAAGGAAAAGGTGCAGCATTACACACAGGTATAAAGGTTGCTATCGGCGATTATATTGTAATACAGGATGCTGATTTAGAATATGATCCTATGGAATTTAATCTACTCCTTAGACCTGTTATTGAAGGCTTTGCCGATGTGGTTTATGGTTCAAGATTTATTGGTGGAAATCCTCACCGAATATTATTTTTTTGGCATACATTAGGAAATAACTTACTAACCTTTTTATCAAATATGCTTACCAATTTAAATTTAACTGATATGGAAACCTGCTATAAATTATTTAAAGCAGATATAATTAAATCAATAGATTTAAAGGAAAATAGATTTGGTTTTGAGCCGGAAGTGACAGCAAAAATTTCAAGGGTTAAAAAAATTAGAATATACGAAGTTGGGATTTCCTATTATGGAAGAACTTACGATGAAGGAAAAAAAATAAATTGGAAAGATGGCTTTAGAGCAATTTATTGCATTCTTAAATACAACATTTTTAATAGGTAATTAATTTATATAGCATGTGCTATGGAAGCTACACTAATTTTTATTCCTTTAATTGAGGATAACTTTATAGAACAACCTTCTAAGGTTGCACCTGTAGTTATAACGTCATCGACAATTAAAACATGCTTATCTATTAAACAATCAGCATTTCTAACACTAAAGCCATATTCCATATTCTCCCATCTTTCATATCTGTTTTTTTTAGTTTGTGAATTTGTATTTTCAACCCTCACAAGAAAATCATTTCTTGTTGCCACACCTGTAATTGAAGAAATACCATCGCAAATAAAACCACTTTGATTATAACCTCTCTTTGCTTGCTTAGCAGGATGAAGTGGCACTGGTAAAATATAATCAACGGAGTGAAAAGGATCATAATTTTTAAGCTCCTTACCTATAAGTTTTCCGATTATAAATGCAGCATCTTTCCTATTATCATATTTTATTGAATGTAATAACTTTTGAATTTTATTTCCTTTCTTGAATATGTATTGTGAAATAGCAAACTCCAAATTTATTCTTCCCCAAAGAGATTTAAATAAATCATTATTTAAATTATCATAATAATATGACATCGGCAATGAAACTATACACCTAGTACAAATAGACTCTTCATTCGTAAAGAGTACATTACTACAACATGAACAAACATTTGGGAATGCTAAGTTTTCAAGGTCTCCCAAATATGTTAAAACTTTTTTATAAATATTCAACACCATTAATTTGTTACTTCAAATATAAACTTACTTTTGTTTTTATTAAATAATATACAAATTATGGAAGATTCAAAAGAAAAAAAGGCTTCAAGCAACAAGTTGTTTGCAATTTTATCAATTTTATTTGCTGCACTCAGCGCCTTTCTAGGTTATGAATTAATGAACCAAAAGAATGAAAAAGAAATTGTTATTGTAGAAAAAGACAAGCTTAGCAATGATTTTGATTTAGCAAAAACCCAACTGGCCGATGTTCAAAAAGCATTTGATGGATTAGAAACAAGCAATAAACAATTACAAAGCGAGTTAGATGGTAAAAAAGAAGAGCTTGAAGAATTATCTGTAAAGTTAGAAAAGTTTAAAGGTAATGCCGGAATGATTTCAAAGCTAAAAGCTGAAATTCTTAATCTGAAAAATTCTTTGCAGTCATACGTTCGACAAATAGATTCGCTGAATGTTGTTAACAAGGCTTTGAAAGAAGAAAACACTATTGTTAAAGGTGATTTGGAAAGCGAAAAAGGTAAAACAAATCAACTTACTCAAGAAAAAACAGATTTAACGGCAAAAGTAGAATTGGGCTCTAAGCTTAAGGCATACGAAGTTTTTTCTGATGGAATAAGAATAAAAGGAGACAAAGAAATATCAACAACAAAAGCACGTAGAGCTGATAAATTGAGAACTTGCTTTATTTTAGGAGAAAATAGTATTGCCAAAAAAGGTGATAGAACATTATATGCAAAAATTACTACTCCTGATGGGCAAGTTTTAGTAACAAGTAAAGACGACTCAAATATGTTTAATGCCGGTGGTACAAAAGACTATTTCAGTGTAAAAAAACCGATTAATTATTCTGGACAAGCTCAAGATGTATGTTTATACTATACTCCTAAAGACAAAGAAAAATTAAAAGAGGGAAAGTATAAAGCAGAGGTATTTGTTGACAATGAAAAGTTAGGTGAAACGACCTTTGATTTAAAATAATGACATAAGAAATTTCATTTCAAATAAATAAAAGGCCAGCGAATTTCGTTGGTTTTTTTATTTCGATAAACTACTGAAAAAGCATTATAAAAAGTTTAAATTATTATGAACATATACTATTTTTGTCGAAATTTTTAAAACATAGCTAAATGAAAACTAAATTACTATTAACCATTAGTATCATGAGTATAAATTTATTGTCGTATGCTCAAAAAGATTCTAGTTGGAGTCGTTTTGGGGGTGTACTAGTAAACTTTAATCAATCAACATTTTACCAATGGGCTCCGGGTGGACAAAGTAATTTGGCATTTAACGCTGCTTTAAATTACACTATTAAATATGAGAAAGGAAATAATTTATGGAGAACAGATTTTCTGGGTTCTTATGGAACAGTTAGAAACTTTGATTTGGGAAAGGTAACTTCTTCAAAACCAGGATTAGCAGATAATTTTTGGAGAAAAAGTGATGATGTCCTTCAAATAAACTCTAAATACAGCAGAAAGGCTACTGAAAAATGGTTCTATTCTGGCAACGTAAACTTCTTATCTCAATTTGACAAGGGTTATGCAGCCCCTGATTTTACTACAGAAAATTATAAATCGAATATTCTTGCTCCTGCATTTATAACAGCAGCTTTAGGTTTTACTTATAAACCTAACAGTTTTTTTGAAGCATTTCTTTCTCCTGCAACAGGTAAGTTAACCATAGTAAATGACCAAATGCTTGCTGACCTTGGTGTTGGAGGGGTCAATAAATCATACATTGATGTTAATGGATTAACAGTGCAAGGTGAAAAAACTAGGTTTGAATTCGGCGCTTCGGCAGTTATACAATATAACAAAGTAAACATTTTCAAAAATGTGGATTTAAAAACAATGATACAATTGTTTAATAATTATACTGATGTGAATAAGGTTAATCGAAAAAATATTGATGTTACATGGAACTGGAATATAATTATGAAAATAAATAAATATTTAGCTGCAAGCATTATTGGTCAATTAGTTTATGATGATGACATTTTAGTGCCTAAAACTGTTGATGTTTCTAGTAATTCTAAATCCGGATTGCTTGATTATAAATACACTTATGGAAAAGGAATACAATTAAAGAATGTATTAGGAATTGGTTTTTCATACAAGCTAAAATAGTGCTTAAATTTTTACTAATAATTTGGTGAAAAACTCAAACTCAATAAATATATTATTTGAGTTTGAGTTTTTTTTATATAATGTTGCGTCTCTGACCCTTAAATAATAGTTAGTATTATGCAAAAAAATATAGTTATGCTTATTGATGATAGCGATATTGATGCTTTTATCAATCAAAAAACAATTCAAAATTTTGGTTTTGCAGACAAAATTTATGTACATACGAGCAGTTTTAGCGCAATTGATTTTTTTAAAAATTTTGAGAGAGTACCTGCTTTACCTTTATCACTATTACCAACATTAATTTTATTAGATTTAAACATGCCTAATCAAGACGGCTTTGGCTTTATTGATGAATTTAATAATTTAGAACCAAGAATAACAGATAACATTAAAATTGCATTTATCACTTCAAGTATAGATATTGAAGACATTAATAGAGCAAAAACATACCCTAATGTAATTACTTTTTTAAATAAGCCATTAACTGCTGAACATCTTAAAGAACTACAGATTATTATTCAAAATAAATAAATGTAAGCTACTCTTTTAGTTATTATCCTTATATATATTATTAATAAATAATGAGTTTACTTTATATAAAAGCTTTACATATAATTTTTGTAGTATGTTGGTTTGCAGGTTTATTCTACATCCCAAGGCTTTTTATTTATTTTGCTGAAGCAGAAAATGAAACTATCTTGATTAAAGATGCCCTGCAAAAGCAATTCGTTATTATGCAAAAACGTTTATGGTTCGGTATTACATGGCCCGCCATGATACTTACTTATATTTTTGGCTTCTGGATGATTTACCAAATACCATCTTATTTAGAACAACCTTGGATGATAATAAAATTAATTTTTATTCTTCTTTTAACTCTCTATCATTTTCAATGCGGTAATATTAGAAAACAACAACAAAATGGTATTGTCAAATATAATTCATTTAAACTTAGAGTTTTCAATGAGATTGCAACTGTAATTCTTGTTGCTGTTGTTTTTTTAGTTGTTCTAAAGGATACCCTCAATTGGCTTTATGGTGTATTTGGATTAGCCCTAACAATCATTGTATTATTAATTGCAATCAATGTTTATAAGAAACTAAGAAAAAAATAAAACATAAATTCAGATTTTTTTTCACATACTTTAAAATTCATTTTAAGAGGTTTTGTTAAGTATGTAGTATTTAATTTTATTGAGAAATAATTTTTAATTATTATTACTAAAAATAAGAAATACTTTTTCGTGAACTTTTATAGAAAAATAGTATCTAACCAATGGTATAAGTATATAGCTTATTTTTTCCCAATTCAACTCCTATTTGTTCAGCTAAAAAAAAACCAATTACTTTTAGTTTTTTGGGCAGTTCTGTTCGGCTTTATTACAAAAAATATAGCTGCTAAATATGGAGTCCCCTACTTATTTCTTAACCCAGAATATCTCAATAATGTAAATTTTTTATCCTATTTTTTGGTTGGCTTTGCATGTGGTGGTTTTATAATGGCATTTAATATTTCTAGTTACATTATAAATGGTTTCCGCTTTCCTTTCTTAGCTACTTTATCAAATCCATTTTTAAAATTTTGTCTTAATAACTGCATTGTGCCCATTGTATTTATTATCGTTTATTGTTTTAATATATATCAGTTTCAATATCAAGACCAGTTTACTTCACATCTTAAAATATGGTCCGATATTATTGGTTTCATAATTGGTATTTTCTTATTCACATTTTTAGCATTGAGTTATTTTTTCAGGTTTAACAAAGACATTTTTAAACTATTTGGTATAAACACTATTGAGCAAGATGATATAAAAAAAAATAAAACAAATAGGGTAGTATTCAGAAAAAACATGTCAATAAAAAATATTAATAGTAAGGAGAGTAGAGACTGGCATGTGGAAACATATATTAGTAATTTTAGAAAAATAAAAATTGCGAGAGACGTCAGTCATTACGATAAGGAAAATTTACTAGATGTATTTCGTCAAAACCATAGGAATGCCGCTGTATTTGAAATTTTTGTTGTAATTACAGTATTGTCACTTGGCCTATTTAGGAATATTCCCATTCTTGCAATGCCAGCTGGGGTAAGTGTTTTTTTAATGTTTACATTATATTTAATGGTTACAAGTGCTTTGCATACTTGGTTTAGAGGTTGGAGTACATTTGTTACATTCTTAATATTTTTAGTTTTTAATTATTTATTTAGCACTAGTTTCTTTTATGCTCAAAGTCAAGCCTTTGGTCTAAATTATGAAAATGAAAAATCAAGCTATTCGCCAGAAAATCTTAATTACTATAACTCGGATAAAAAAACATTAGAGTACGACAAACAAAACATGCTCGAAATTTTGAACAAATGGCGAATAAAAAATAGTAAGAACTCAATTTCAAACAGCCACAAACCTAAATTAATCTTATTAAATACAAGTGGCGGTGGTCTGCGTTCGTCATTATGGACATTTGAAGTTCTTCAGTTTTCAGATAATATATTGAACGGTGAACTACTAAATCATACTTTTTTAATGACTGGTGCTTCTGGCGGAATGGTTGGGGCAGCATATTTGCGTGAATTGTATTTAAAGAAACAAATAGATTCCACATTTAATATTCATAATAAGCGCTACCGAGAAAATATTTCAAGAGACATCTTGAATCCAATTGCTTTTTCTATTGCTGTTAATGATTTATTTTTCAGATTACAAACATTTAAGGACGGAAACTATAAATATAAAATGGACAGAGGCTATGCATTTGAAAGTGGTTTAAATAATAATCTGGAAAATATTTTCAAAAACAAACGACTTAAAGATTATCAGAAACTTGAAAGTGAAGCAAAAATTCCACTTATGATTCTAACTCCAAGTATTGTAAATGACGGCCGTAAAATGTATATATCTTCGCAGCCCGTTTCTTTTCTAACACATTATGAACATTCAAATAACCTTAACTATTTACCTAATATTGAAGGAATTGAATTTTCTAAATTTTTCGAAAAACAGAATGCTAATAATTTACTTTTCACAAGTGCTTTAAGAATGAGTGGCACCTTTCCATATATTACTCCAGTTGTTTCATTGCCAAGTGTGCCTGTTATTGAAGTCATGGATGCCGGGGCTAGAGATAATTACGGAATACAAACTTCAGTTAAATTCTTGTATACTTTTCGTGATTGGATTTCGTCCAATACAAGTGGTGTAATTATTTTACAGATGCGCGATAGATTTAAAGAATTCCCTATTGAACCGAATGGCAATAAGAGTTTAATTAAAACCTTGGGAACTCCAATGGATGCATTTTATTCCAACACATTTAATATTCAAGATTACTCAAACGATGCATTATATCAATATTGTGGGTATTGGTTTGATGGAAAAATTGATGTAATTGATTTTCAGTTACACAACAAAAAACCTGATAATATTTCTTTGAGTTGGCATTTAACAATGAAATAAAAGAATAAAATTTTAAGTAGTTTAGCATTGCCAGAAAATCAAGCGGCGCTATTAAAATTAAAACGATTGTTGAATAATGATTAAACTTATTTACTGAGCAAAAATTCTTGACTTACATCAACAATAAATCTATTTTTTAATATTCTTCTCCCTAACAAAACCGGGAATCGCATACTGCCTCTATTTGTCAAAGAAACTTTAGCCAAAATATTTTTTCTTCCAATTTTAACTTTAGTTTTAATTACAAATCTGTCTTCGCTTTCGCCAAAAGAATTTTTAATCGTTTTTAATTCATAGTCATTAAATAATATTTCCTTATTGTTATATTCTGGATGATAAGGATCAAGCAATTTAAAGCTTAAAACTTTATTACCATTAACAATTTTTTCGGAAATATCATGACAATGTAAAGCAGTGGTAAAAGCCCCGGTATCTATTTTGGCTTCTAGATTTTTTATCTTTAAACTCGGAAATGAAATAAATTCACATTTGCCAATTAATGTTTTTAGCATA
The DNA here is from genome assembly GCA_040383485.1 of Flavobacteriales bacterium. Taxonomy (GTDB): domain Bacteria; phylum Bacteroidota; class Bacteroidia; order UBA4408; family UBA4408; genus JBEIDK01. The sequence goes on along the minus strand of JBEIDK010000010.1, from coordinate 11,185 downwards.
ATAAATTATAAAATAACTACTTCTTCAACAACTTTTTTTCCTAATGACTTATTAATTGCATCGGCAATTCGCTGCTTTGCAAATGACAATTCGCTTTTTAGTGAAGCATTATCAATTAGAATATAGAGAACATTTTTTCTTATTTCAAGTTTTGTAGTGTGTTTTGCAATTGACAACCCCATTAGATTCTCCCAACATTCTTGAATTTTAACTTCAGTAAGTTTATCCGAGAATTTAAATGCTCTTACATAATTTTCAATAACTTCTTTAATACTTTGACTATTACTATACCTCATTTTTTAATCATTAACTAGTTAAGTACAAATCCTTCTTCTTTCCAAATAAAAACCTTGTGAACATAATCAAAATAAGCCATTTTACCTGCCTTGTCTATTTGCCAAAGATTATTCATAAATGGCTTTATTTCATCAATATCAGATACAATAGTATTAAATTTTAAATCAGTAAAATTTTTATGTGTTGCATTATCAATAACTAAATACTCATGGCCTAGAAATTCTATTTTTTGGTTATGAATTTTTAGTTTTACATTTCCTGTAGTATCAATTAAAATAGATTTGTTCTTTAGTTTAACCATTGCAAAACCGTCTACAAAACCAGATGCTTCCTGGTATTGAAATTTTATCTTAATATCGTTTCTTAAATCAACGTAACCCCATTTGTTTTTCTTTTTAACAGCAATAATTCCTGAAGAAGGTTTTCGTATTGATTGATAATTATAAGGTAAAACTTTCTTTCCAGTTTTGTCAATTAAGGTATTCTTTCCTTTATACATAACTAATGCATAACCATTTACAAATTGTTGCTGTAGTTTTGTTTCCTCATTCATTTCAAATTGAGGAGTAATTAGAATATTACCTAATGAATCGATATATCCAACCTTCTCGTCTCTATTAAAGGCAGCTAACCCATCACTTATTAAGTCAATAAAATCACAATTATCGAGTATAATCGAACCATTATCTACATTAATTAATTTAACACTCTCTTCTGTTTGAATTTTGTAAATTTTGCCATAAAAATTATCTATCCACTCATAATCAAAGTCAACAATAGTTTTACCATCATAGTTAATTAAACCAACCTTTCCCGATTTTTCCGCAACTGCAAAGCCGTTTTTAAAATCATAGGCATTGTCAAATTCAAAATTAATTTTCAAATTGCACTTATCATCTAAGTAGCCATATTTTTCTCCTTTTTTAACTACACACAACTTTTCAGAATAGTCGTTGATTTCAGATTCAGAAGTATATAAGATGTCGTTTTTTTTATTTATTACATGATATTTATTTTCCTTTTTTACAATTGCTAACCCATTTTGAAAACTTTCAGCTTCATCATATATAAATGGTATTACATTATCTCCATTTCTGCCAATAAAACCTGATTTACCATTTAAAGAGGCAACACAGAATCCTTCACTAAAATCAGAAACATATTCGTAACTTGGTTTAATTAGTTCGTTTCCATTTGCATCACAAAAACCATAAAGTTTATTTTTTCGAATTTTATAAAATACAGTTTGTGAAAGTTTAAATTCCTTTGCTACATTTTCAATGTAAGGATACTCAGGATATCTATCTAAAAATTTTTTAAAAAAACCGAGTGAGTTATCGTTTGAAGCACTATTATAAATCAATTGCCATGCTTTATTAATATTTCTATTCTGTGGATTTGCTTTAATAAAATCATAATAACTTTTTTCAGTATTTTCTAAAGTGCTTAGTACAAAGATTGAATCGTCAATTGCTAATTCGTAAACACTTTTAGGATGAGAATTTCTAAAGTTATTATACTCTTTAATGTTTTTTTTAAAAGCCATTTCATCGAATTGAAGTTCGATAAGTAGTGATGGTATTTTAGTTTTAATTGAATATGCAAAGTTGCAAAAACTACTATCACACTTCTCCGATAACTCTAAAATAGCTTCTGATTTATTTTTCTGCAGTGCCTCATTAAATATCAATGAGCCAATTTGAATTTTTGACTCGTTATAGAACGGACCTTTAAAAGCAAGATTATTTTTATAATAACTCTGATATTTCTTAAATGATTCAACAGTGTTTACTTGAACTGCTTTTGTATATAAAATTGAATCTATTTTATAAAATAAACTCTCGGATTTTAAAACGAATACACTTTTTAATAAGCATTCTTTTTTGTTAATGACATCTTTCTCAAAACCTACTCCTTCCGAATTTAAAGATGAAGCATTTTTCTTATACCTACATGATAATTTTAATAAGGCAGAACGAGAGTTTTGAATATGTACTAGTGCAGAATCAATATTTGAAAATGGATTATCAGTTCTACTATAAATGACCGCCAATCCATAATTTGCTTCAATTCCGTTTTTTTTGATGGCACTATAAAATATTTTTTTTGCTTTGAAATAATCGTAAACATCTAAAGCTTCATTTGCCTTATTAATTTTTGATTTCATTAATGGAAAACCTGCCAGCAAATTGTAGCTCATAATAAAAATAGCAACTAATATTAAGTTGCTATTCACTTTTTTACTATTAAAATATTGATAAATATTCACCTTAAAACAAACCGTTTATTTCTGCATTTATTTTATTAATTATCAAACCTAAATCTTCTGAACTTTCTCCAAACTTATTGGTATCAACATCTATTATTAAAAGTTTACCTTGGTCATAAGTAGAAATCCAGGCTTCATATCGTTCATTCAAACGTTTCAAGTAATCTATTCTTATACTATTTTCATAATCTCTGCCTCGCTTAGCAATTTGGCCTACAAGAGTAGAAACTGAAGCCCGCAAATAAATCAACAAATCAGGAGGTTGAATAAAATTATCCATCAATTTAAATAATGAAAAATAATTTTCAAAGTCACGTGTTGTCATTAAACCCATTGCATGCAGATTAGGTGCAAAAATATATGCATCTTCAAAAATAGTGCGGTCTTGTATTACTGTTTTACCACTTTTTCTAATATCTAAGACTTGGCTAAATCGACTATTTAAAAAATAAATTTGCAAATTAAAACTCCATCGCTGCATTTCTTCATAAAAATCATTCAAATATGGATTGTCGTCAGCATCTTCAAAATGAGCTTTCCAGCCATATTGTTTGGCGAGTAGTGTTGTTAATGTGGTTTTTCCGGAACCAATATTTCCTGCTATTGCAATATGCATAATGTTCTTTTTTAAGGAGTGTAAATGTAAATTACTTTATATAATACGCTTCTTTTAAATTGACATTAGTACAAAAAGTTTTAAACAAAAAATTAAAAGCCTTGTCAAATTTGATTCGACAAGGCTTGTTTTTAAAGTTTTATGCTTATTATTTACAATAATGTTTATAAAATAGCGGTATTGTCTCTATTCCTTTAAAATAATTAAACACTCCATAATGTTCGTTTGGAGAGTGCAGTGCGTCGCTATCTAAACCAAAACCCATTAATACTGATTTCAAACCAAGTTCTTTTTCAAATAAAGCAACAATGGGTATACTGCCTCCACCTCTTGTTGGTATTGGTTTTTTACCGTAAGTTTCTTGCATGGCTGCTGCTGCTGCAAGATATTCTTTAGAAGTGGTTTCTGTTAAATAAGCCTCACCACCATGATGAGGGCGAACTTCTACTTGAACATAATCAGGTGCTATTTTCTTAAAATGATTCAAAAATAGGTTTGTAATTTTTTCATGGCTTTGATTAGGAACCAACCGCATCGAAATTTTGGCAAATGCTTTTGATGGTAATACCGTTTTTGCTCCTTCACCAATATAACCACCCCAAATACCATTTACTTCAAGAGTTGGGCGAATTCCAGTGTGCTCCAGCGGTGTAAAACCTTTTTCACCGCGCAATGCTTTAATCCCTAAATCTTTTTTATAAGCCTCTTCATCAAATGGAGTTTCTGCCATCTCAGCACGTTCTGCTTCACTCAAAACATTAACATCATCATAAAAACCAGGAATGGTTATATGGTTGTTTTCATCTTTTAACGACGCAATCATTTCGCATAATGTTTGGGCTGGATTTGCAACTGCACCACCATACACTCCTGAGTGTAAATCGCGGTTAGGGCCTGTAACTTCAACTTCTACATAGCTTAATCCTCGCAAGCCAACATCAATAGATGGTATGTCGTTAGCTAAAATTGACGTATCAGAAATAAGAATAACATTTGCTTTTAGGCGCTCCTTGTTAGTTCTCACAAAATGACCTAGATTGGATGAGCCAACTTCTTCTTCCCCTTCAATCATAAACTTTACGTTGCAAGGCAATGAATTAGTCTTCATCATTGTCTCAAAAGCTTTTATATGCATATACATCTGACCCTTATCATCGCAACTACCACGAGCAAAAATTGCCCCTTCTGGATGTATTTCAGTTTTTTTAATCACGGGTTCAAATGGAGGAGAATCCCATAATTCAATAGGGTCAGCAGGTTGCACATCGTAATGCCCATAAACCAATACCGTTGGTAGGTTTGCATCAATTATCTTTTCGCCATATACAATTGGGTAGCCAGCAGTGGGGCAAACTTCAACGTTATCGGCACCAGCTTGCACTAAACTTTCTTTTACTGCCTCGGCCATCCTAAGTACATCTTCTTTGTATTTAGGGTCAGCACTAACGCTTGGTATGCGCAATAAATCTAGCAGTTCATTCAAGAACTTGTCTTTGTTTTCGGTAATATAATTTTTTTGTGACATGAAATTTTTGTAAACAATTAGTTATGATTTATATTTTTTTTTTTTGAATTTAAGTTAATTAAATATCGAATGTTAAAACGAAATGCAGGAATAAGTGGTGTCTTTTTAAAAATCTTCAATTTATTAAACTTATATAGACTTAAATAGGTTCCTTCTTGTTCATTAATCATATTTAAAGCAGCACCAAGTCCAAATTCGACTCTAAGAGTTTCTTTTTCTCTTAATTTAAGTTTTACTCCAAAGCCAGAACCAATTGCAAGACAAAAATTGTAATAGTCTTTTGAATTTTCACCTTCAAATTGAAGAAAATTAAACCTTTTAGCTGATACAAATAATGGCAGATAAATTGTTTCCTTTTTTCCTACATAAAGAATTTTATTTTTATTGAATTGAACTTTAAAAATCTCTCCGAAACTATTAGGAATAAATAATGCATAATTAACAGTAAAAACATTCTCAACACTTTCATTTTCTTGCCAAGAATACCCTATGTTAATTGAGTTATAAATCAAAGTTGGAAATACCATTAACTCAATTTTTCTTATAGGTTTAAAAATCGAAGTATCTTTTTGCGCCAAACAATTTAAACTTAAAAAAAGCAAAAAAAATATATTTTTAATTACAAAATTCATTGTTCTATTATTTCCACCATCATTGATATTTCAATATTTACATCCCTAGGAAGCTTTGCAACTTGCACAGTTTCACGCGCGGGAAAATCGGTTGTTGAAAAGTAACTAGCATATACTTCATTTACAGCAGCAAAATCTTCCATACTTTTTAGAAATATAGATGTTTTAACAACATTATTAAAGCCTGTGCCTGCTTCTTCAAGTAATGCATTTAAATTACTCATTACTTTGTGGGTTTCAGATTTTATGTCAAATAAAATCAAATCCCCCGTTAGAGAATCCAATGCTATTTGACCAGATGTAAATAATAAATTTCCTAAAACAACCCCTTGGCTATATGGGCCAATTGGAGTAGGTGCTTTTGATGTAGTAATTATCTTTTTCATTCGATTAACTTTCACTTTAAATGCAAATGTATAAAGAATATACACTTATGACTTGCATTAATCAAAATTTTACGTAACCTTTATAGAATATATTCGTACTAAACAATGGTCAATTAGTAATCTTATTATCCCATTTTGTGGACAAAAAAAATACAAATAAAAATGAAAATTAAAATACTTATTTGCACAATTACACTAGTAGTTTTAAACTTTTACTGTGCACGTTCTCAGTCAGCAAAACGGTTCTTTGCTGATGCTAAGGCTTCTGAGCTTTCCAATAATATTGATGAGGCAATAGATTTTTATAAAAAAGCCACTACAATTGACCTGAAGTATTATGAAGCTTTTATTGAACTTGGTAAGTGTCAGGAAATTAAAAAGAGATTTGAGAGTGCTATTGAAAATTATAAATCTGCATCTCAGGTTAGGCCTAATGAAATTGAGCCATTAGAAAAAATTGGAGCTATTTTCAAAACTCTTCAAAAGTACAATGATGCCATTATTTATTATAACAATGTAACATCAATTAAAAAGAAAAATATAAAGGCCTACTTAGAAATTGCATTCTGTTTTAATCATATTAAAGAATTTAACAAGTCAATTAACGAATGCAATAAAGCAATTGAAATTGATAGAACAATCCCATTGGCATACTTATATAAAGCTATGGCATTTGATAGCCTGTTAAATGCAAAGGAAGCGTTCGACAATTATTCTTTAGCAATAAATGCTTTGGAAAAAAGTGATGAATTTAAAAATTCAATTAGTAAAGTAGATTACTATAACTATTATTTTGGAATGGGTAATTCTCAGGTAAAAAATAACCTCATTGACCTTGGGATTGATAGCTATTCAAAGGCAATAGAATTAAATAAAAAGGCCTTTGATGCTTACGAAATGAGAGGCAAAGCATATTCATTAAAAATGAAAATGAAAGATGCGGAAAATGATTACAATCAATCTATTGTAATTAATGCCAAAAACTCCAATGCATTTGCTGGCAGAGGTTATGTTTACTATAGAATTGGCGAATATGAAAAGTCAATTAGTGATAATGATATTGCCATTATGTTAAACAAAAATAATGCTTCAGCCTATAAAGGAAAAGGGCAAAGTTTAGAGGCAATAACCAAAATTGAAGAGGCTAAAATTTGCTTTGAGGATGCTTTAAAATTTGCAAAGCAAAATAAAGAAACTGATTTATTATCATATGAAAACTTATTGAAAAATATTTCCGAAAAATTATATCAAGCAAAAAGAGAAGTTAATACTCCTTCCGTCGTTTTAAAAAACGCTGACAATGACAAGTTAAAAATTACTACAGATAAGTCAAAATTAAAAATAACCATTGAAGGCAAGGTAAATGATGAAAGTAAAATAGAAAAAATTATAATTGGAGATGTTGATGTGCAATTCAATAAACAAGAACTGAACCCAAGCTTTGCTTTAGAAGTTAATATTTTCATGAAAGATGAGATTGAGGTTATGGTGCAAGATATATACGGCAATGTACTAAAGACATTTTACAAAATAATAAGGGCTGAACAAAACCTCCCAAAATTAGCATTAACATATCCTATAACGATAAACGGAAATGCTATTGAACTGCCTGATAGTGTTGGATATAAAATAAATATATCTGGAAAAATTGAAGATGAAAGCTTAATAAAAACAGTAATTGTAAATGGTAAATCAGCAAATTTTGATTCGAAAACTTTGAACCCTACTTTTTCCTTAAACCTAGATATTGTTGGTACTGATTCAATAAAAATGAAAATTGTTGACGAATACGATAATTCAATAACAACAGTTTATTTATTAAAAAGATCTGGGGTAAAAAACTCAGAAATTAGCCCTATGGGTAAAACATGGGTTGTATTTATTGATAATTCAAAATATACTCAGTTGCCTCTGCTTGAAGCATCATCGAATGATGTGCTATCAATGAAGTCGGCATTGCAATCATACAATATTCAGAATGTAATAATAAAGAATGACTTGAGTAAAGCTCAAATGGAAAAATTCTTTTCAATTGAGCTTCGAGATTTAATAAACAATAATAACGTGAATTCAATAATGATTTTTTATGCTGGTCATGGCAAGTTTATTAACGAAAATGGATATTGGTTACCTATAGACGCTAACAAGAAAGACGAATTCACTTTTTTTAATGTTTCAAATCTTAAAAATTATCTAGGCACATATAAACCGCTTGTTCATTCATTAGTAGTTAGTGATGCTTGCGAAACCGGACCAGCATTTTATTTAGCAATGAGAGATGTAAATAAAATTCCAGAATGTGGTCAGTGGGAGGCATCGAAAAAAAAGTCTGCGCAGGTTTTGACATCTACAACTATTGATTTAAATGATGACAAATCAGTATTCACAAAGTCTTTTGTTGCAGCCTTAAAATCTTGCAATGACAAATGTATATCAATAGAGAAAATTGCAGATAAAATTTCTAAGCAAAGCATGCAATATCAAAAGCCCAAACCTAAACTAGGAATTATTCCGGCCTTAAATAGTGATGATGAGGCTACCTTTTTCTTTGTAAAAAAATAATAACTAACTTCTAAATTAAGATTAACTTTATAGCATAAATTAAAACGAAGCCAATATGGCTTCGTTTTTGTTATAGATGACCAACATTTAAAATAAAATTTAAATTTGCAATAAAGCATGTCATTAGTTAAAAAAATAAGGAAAGTAGCAATGTATATGCTCCTGTTTTTTTTGCTACTTTTAGTGGCTGTATTTGCTTTTGTTAACACTCCTAGAATTCAAACCTTATTAGCCATTAAAGTTGCAAGTTATCTATCTAAGGAGCTGAAAACAGAGGTTATTATTGAAAGTGTAGAAATTGAATTCTTAAAAACTGCAGTATTGCATGGCTTACAGATTAATGACTTGCACCATGACACACTTATATATGCGAAAGAAGCAAAGTTAAATTACACGGGATTTTTCAAAAAGGAGAATAGAATTCAATTTTCAATTCTTGAAGTAAGTAATGCTCGATTAAAATTAAAGCAATACAAAAATGAAAAGGATTTAAACATCGATTTTTTTGTAGATTTTATTGATCCTCCTAGTACAGTAAAAAGACCTAAGGGTTATATTTATCAAACTATTGCTTCAAAAAACTTGAGGCTTAATAATATATTTTTTTCATATAGGTTTGAAGCTGATACTTCAATAACAGATATATTCAACTCTAGTGATATACAGTTTAAAAACATTAATGCTGACGTTTCAGATTTTAAGGTTTTAAGGGATACTGTAAGTTTTTATTGTAATAATTTAGAAGCAAAAGAAAGATGTGGTTTAAAAATTAATAAGTTAAATTCTTCGATAAAAATATCACCGGCCTTTGTACAATTTAATAATTTTAAACTTGAAACTGCCAATAGTAAACTAGCAGGAACGTTTCATTTGAACACCAATAGTTATAGAGATTATAACAACTTTGAAGAGTTAGTTTTCATGAATGGCAATTTTGCACCTTCAACATTTGAATTGGCTGATGCTGCATATTTTAATGATGTGGTGAAAGGTTTAAAAATGAGAATAAACATTAAAGGAGAAATAAAGGGAACAGAAGCAAGTATTAAAGGCAAAAATCTGGATATTAAATTTGGAAAGAATAGTAGTTTTAAAGGCAATGTTAGTATGAAAGGCCTACCAAATTGGGAAGAAACGTTTACTCATTTAGAGGTTAAAGAACTAATAACCAATAAGGCCGACCTTGAGCAAATACAATCATATCCATTTACTACTGGTGAAAGAATAAGTTTACCTAAAGAAATTGAAAAACTAGGAAAAATTTCTGTTACTGGCACATTTACCGGATTTGAAAGCGACTTTGTATCAACCGCTATTATTAATACTAAAATTGGTTTGATTGAGACTGATATTGAAATGAAAACAAATGACACCAATTCACTTGCTTATTATATTGGGAAGCTTAAAACCGAAAACTTTAATTTAGGCAAATACTATGAACTAGAAGACTATGTTGGAAACATTACCCTTGATGTTGAAATTGATGGAAAAGGATTGAAAAAAAATAATGTAAATGCAAATATTAATGGGCTAGTAAGTGTTTTTAATTTTAATTCATATGATTATAAAAATATTGAACTTAATGGTGTTTTTAGTAAGGATATTTTTAGTGGCATATTTAATTTAAATGATGAAAATGCAATTCTTGATTTTGATGGTAAAATTGACCTATCACAAAAACTTCCTTCCTATAACTTCATTTCTAATGTTAAATATCTTGACCTACAGAAAACTAAGCTTGCAACAATAAATAATACTGCAATCTTTTCTACAAAACTTAAAGTTGATATTGAAGGTGATAATATTGATAATTTACTTGGAACTATAAATGCTACAAACACCATTTATCAGGAGCAATATAAAGCCTATAAGATTAATGATATTTTACTTGATAGTAGATTGTCTTCTAGTGGCAAAAAGTTAATACTTAAAAGCGATATAGTTAATGGTTCTATTGAAGGCAAATACACCTTTATGAAAATTGGAAAGACATTTAAACAAATGGTCATAAATTATATTCCGTCTTTAGAAAATAACAAAAAGGTTATTGAAAGTATGAAAGATAAAGCCTATGTAGAGCATTTCAACTTCGATTTTGTTTTTATGAACTCCCAACCCTTGTCAAAATCAATTCTTAAAAAAATTGAAATAATGCCAGGTACAACAATGAATGGTCATTTTTATGCTGATGAAGATGATTTTACTTTTAATTGTAAGGCAAGAGAAATGAAATTATTAAACTACGCATTTAAAAATGTTGAGATAACTGCCGCTCCTAATATTGATAATAATGAGGCAGCCTATTCACTAAAAATGAATGCGAATAAGATAATGTTTAGTGATAGTTCTTTTATAGAGGCCTTCAGTTTAATTAACTATTTGAAAAATGACACCTTAAAAAGCAAATTAGACTGGGCAAACAATAGTAAGATAAAAAATTACGGCAATATTGAGTTACTAAGCAATTTTAAATTTAATAGTACTAAAGTCAGAATTCTACCATCTCAACTATATATTCAAGACTCTCTTATTAGTATTAACCCCGAAAATTATATGAATATTGATTCATTAGGTTTGACCTTCAATAAAATGGAGTTCTCACATAATTTACAATCGATAAGTTTTAATAGCCAAAACAATGATAATGGAAACGAAATAGCGTTTATTTTTAAAAACTTTAATATGAGTTGGTTGAATTCTGTTTATAAAAAAAATGGAATTAATTTAAGTGGAACATTAGATGGGCAAGGGACACTAGGGTTTTCGAATAACAACTTTATCTTTACCGCTAGTATTTCATTGGCCGATTTTAAAATAAATAATGAACTTCTTGGCAATGGTTCTTTGATATGTGTTTATAATGACGCCAAAGAATCAATTGCAATTAATGGTAAATTT
>JBEIDK010000009.1:0-47465 GCA_040383485.1 Flavobacteriales bacterium | reverse complement strand
TTATGAATTATGAATTTTGAATTATGAATTTTGAATTTTGAATTATGAATTTTGAATTTTGAATTATGAATTATGAATTATGAATTGTGAATTGTGAATTGTGAATTGTGAATTATGAATTATGAATTATGAATTTTGAATTATGAATTATGAATTATGAATTATGAATTGTGAATTATGAATTATTAATTGTGAATTGTGAATTGTGAATTTTGAATTGGAATCGGTAATCTACTAATATCTAACCTCTATATACTAACCTCTATATACTAACTACTATATACTAACTACTATATACTAACTACTATAAACTAACTACTAAGCACTAACTACTAAGCACTAAGCACTAAGCACTAACAACTAACAACTAACAACTAACTACTAACAACTAAGCACTAAAGAATGCAGAACAGAGCAATAATAGAAAATGTAACTCCTAATATAGAGGGCGGTAAGTATTACATTAAACGAACACCAAACGAAACAATAGAAATAACCGCTCATATTTTTGGTGACGGTCATGATGAAGTAAATGCAAGAATTTTGTACAAATCAGCCAAACAAAAAAAATGGCAAACGTCGCATTTGTATCACATTGCAAATGATGAATGGATAGGAAATATTGCCTTTGAATACGAAGGTATGTACTCTTTTACCATAGAAGCTTGGATTGACCACGCTCTTGATTGGCTAATAGGTATAAGAAAAAAAATACTTGCAAATGTTGACGTAAAAGTAGAGTTAAAAATTGGGAAAGAGCACCTTTCAAAAATAATGAAACTTGCGGGTGCAAAAGACAAAGTTTTAATTAAAAGTTATATTCATAAAATTGACGATGTTAATGAGTACGAAGTTGCAATAAAAGCTATGAATGATATTGTTTTGGAGAGAATCATCAAGCAATATCAGTTGGCTGAATTCAGCACCAAACATGATGTAGAGCAGTTGATAAAAGTAGAAAATAAAAAAGCTACCTTTAGTACTTGGTATGAATTTTTTACACGCTCTGCATCAAAAGAAATTGGCAAACACGGTACATTTAAAGACTGCGAAAAGGTTTTGCCTTTTGTTGCCGATTTAGGCTTTGATGTGTTGTACTTCCCTCCTATTCATCCAATAGGTAATAATTTCAGAAAAGGAAAAAACAATTCTACAACCGCAAAGCCCGGAGAGCCAGGTTCTCCATGGGCAATTGGCAGTCCTGATGGAGGACACAAAGCCATTAATAAAGAACTTGGCACCTTAGCAGATTTTAAAATGCTAGTGTCAAAAGCAAAAAGTTTGAATATTGATATTGCTATGGACATTGCTTTCCAAGCATCTCAAGACCACCCTTATGTAAAAGAACATCCAGAGTGGTTTAAATGGCGTCCAGATGGAACAGTGCAATACGCAGAAAATCCTCCCAAAAAATACCAAGATGTATTGCCATTTAATTTTGAAAGCAACGACTGGAAAGGTTTGTGGAATGAATTGCTTTCTGTTGTAATGTATTGGATAGAACAAGGGGTAACTATTTTTAGAGTTGATAATCCTCATACAAAACCATTTGTTTTTTGGGAATGGTTAATAAAGGAAGTGAATAAAAAATACAATAATATTTTCTTTTTGAGTGAAGCATTTACGCGCCCAAAAATAATGGCTAAGTTGGCTAAAATAGGTTTCACACAATCGTACTCCTATTTCACATGGCGTGTTACAAAGTCTGAAATTATTGGCTACATGAATGAGCTAACACAAAGTGAATTGCGCGAATATTTCCGTCCAAATTTTTGGCCCAACACACCTGATATTTTACCTTTTCATTTACATAACAAAGGTTATGCAGCAAGTGCCATGCGATTTGTGTTAGCGGCAACGCTGTCATCAAACTATGGAATGTACGGACCAGTGTTTGATTTACTAGAAACTGAATCATTCAATGGTAAGGAAGAATATAACAATAGTGAAAAATATGAAATACGAAATTGGGATTGGACAACAATGACACCCATGCGTAAACTCATCAAGCTAATGAATGCCATTCGGAATAAGTACGAGGCATTTCAAACTACTTACAATATTGAGTTTGTAGATAACGACAATCCTATGCTACTTAGCTTTATAAAGCATGCAAATGATAAGAGTAAGTCGTTATTTATTGTGATAAACTTAGATGATAATTTTAAGCAGAGTGGACACACAAAATTTGATGCAGAAAAATTTGCTAAAAAAGCAGGTATAGTAAAAGTAAATGATTTGCTAAATGGTGAAAGTTACGATTGGAAAACTGATTGGAACTATGTAGAACTTGACCCTCAAATATTACCTGCACATATTTTTGAAATATTATGAATAGAATAGAAGGAATTTAAAAAAATAAAACAAATAGGAGTAGCAAGCCACTACTCCTATTTTTAGGAATAATAATTAATTAATGAACGTCTTTGAACTAAATTAGATTACATCCATTTTGCTAAAAATTGCATCAATTCTTTTCTCAACTCCACAAATAATTCTTCAAACCTTTTCATTTTATCTCTGTGGTCAGTGTGGTCATCCATACTGCGGTGGTCACTTGCTATAGGATTATCATTAATTGATTTTTCAATTAGTTTTTCATGGGCATTTATTTCATGTTTCAAAATATCAATTTGTTCATTTTGAATTTTAAATTGATTTTGAAAATGTTCTAGTCCCATCAGCACTTCTTTGGCATTATTCTTTTTAGCAACCTCATCTAGTCTATTCTGAAATATTTTTAAATCGTCTTTATAAAACATAAGAGAGTTGAGCCATTCTTTGTGCTCGGCATGCATTACCGTAATTGATTTTTGTGTGTTCATATTTTTTATAATTTATAACACAAATGTTGGTTTTTATCATTTTAATTGAAATGATTTCTTTCACCAAAACATATGAACTAAATCAGTAAGTAATTAAACTTAGATTAGAGTTCCAACAATTATAAATTAAGAAATAAAACCTGTAACGTTCTATTTTTGAGTTAAGAATTTAAAAGAGTAGTTTAAATTAAATTTTGGTAATAATTATCTTACTTAAATTTATAATCCTTAAAATCTTTCAAAAACTCCTCTTTGTCGAATGCTTTGTTGATTACAATATCTCTGAACTCATAACTTTCATACAAACCTCCGTTGTCAAATATTTTTAGTGCTGTAGGAAGTTTTGTTTGAACATCAATATACATCAATGTTTTTGAGGCGTACATATTTGGCAACTTTATTGTAGTTCCTTTTTTAATTGTTTCACCGTAGGTATAGTTTTCATTGTATTCTATAATTCTATAATCGCCACAATTAAACTTATAGGAAATTTCATTCACTGTTTCGTCTTTGGTTAATGTGTAGTTAATTACTTTAAAATCTTTAAATTCTGCATATATTTTATGGCATTTTTTACCTTCCCAATCAGCATCACCGGTATATCCAAAAGTCTTATGAAAATCTGCAGTATTTGTTGGAAAGCTTCTTGAAATCATTTGTGCAATAAACGAAAAGCCTAAATCATCGATGCTGTGATGCTGGTTTTTGCGCATGATGTGCTTGTTTGGATTAAGATACAAAGTAACATATGGAAACTTTCCAGGGTTAACAATTGCATCTCCATTATTTTCATTTTCTACAAATAATAATTCTAAATTTTTACTTGGATTTTTTAAATAAATTTTTCTTGGTTTGGTATTTAGTTTAATTTCTGAATTAATAAACAACAATTTCCCATCTATCCTTTCAGTAGTATGTAATTTATACCTACTCGTATTTATCTTTTTTATGGCAATAATCATTTCATCTAAAATTGACTTTGCATTGAGTGAACTTGTTGTATTTCTGTATTTGCTTAAAGACAAGGTTATAGTGTTGTTTAATGCAAAATTACTACTTGCAAAAAAAACTATTGTAATAAGTAAAATTGCTTTAAAAACTTTGTGAAACACTTTGCTAATATTAATCTTTGTTTTCTTTTCAAATATATTGAATTAAATATTTTAGGGCTGGGTTAAATTTAGTTAAGCCTTATTTTATATGGCAATTGAAACTATTTTTGTAAAGTGATTACCAAGCATTTTAAATATATTGTATTAATTATAACCTTTGCAATTTTAGGTTTAATTGCAGTTCAATTATTCTGGATTGATAATGCTCTTAGCATTAGAAAAGAGCGCTTTGAAAGTAATGTAAATGATGCCTTACACCAAGTAGTTACCAAGTTAGAGAAAAAAGCAACTGCTGCAAAAATTACCCGAAGGTTAAACCTAAAACGACAAACATCTGGCATCCCAAATATTATTGGAGGCAATATTTCTGCCATTGATAAATTCGAAAAATCAGACAAGTATAAATTGAACGTGTTAGAAGAAATTACAACAGATTCGAGTGGAGTAGTTACAAAACGCAAACGTGAGCGCTCATTTATTGGAGATTCTGCTGCTAATGACATGTTTAGCTTTGGCTTTAATTTTAAGAGTAAAAATCCATTTAATTTTAAAGAACTAGATTCTAGTAACACTAGTTTAGAATGGTTTGGAAAAAGAAAAGACTTTGTAAATGATGTATTTGATGAATTAGTAAGTGTAAATATTTACAATGACTTTAATGAAAACTTAGATACTTTAGCCATCGATACATTGCTGAAGTATGAACTAAATGATAAAAACATTCATGCTAAATATTGTTTCGCCATATTAGATAATAATGGTAAAATGTTATCACATATTCAAAATAAAGAGATAGAGGAAGAGTTAATTGATTCTAAGTATAAGATAAGTATGGCACTCAATAATGTTTTTGTGCACCCTAAGCAACTTACAGTTTTTTTTCCGCATGAAAACAAATACATTTTAAAAACCATGTGGTTAATGCTCGCAGGTTCACTATTGCTAGTACTAATAATTGTTGGAGCATTTTATTATACAGTTAACACCATTTTCGAACAAAAAAAATTGTCTGAAATAAAAAATGACTTCATCAATAATATGACTCATGAATTAAAGACACCTATTTCAACTATTTCATTAGCTGTAGATGTACTAAACGATAAGTCACTAAAACCAAATGAAGAAAGGATTACCAAATATCTTACAGCCATAAAAGACGAAAATAAAAGATTAGCACTGTTAGTTGAAAATGTTTTGCAAACTGCAATTATCGATAAAGGTCAACTTAAATTAAACATTGTTACCATTGGTATAAACCAGATACTAGAACAAGTTGTAAATAATTTTGCCTTACAATTTGAGAAGTTACAAGTTCAATTAGAGCTTGATATTGTTGAGGATGATATCATGATTGAAGTAGATAAATTTCACATCATTAACGCATTTAATAACTTATTAGATAACTCACTTAAGTATTCTAAAAAAGATATTTTAATAAAAATTAAGAATTACAAATACAATGAGGGCATAGTTGTTGAGATTGAAGATAACGGAATTGGCATAAGTAAAGAAAATCAGAAAAGAGTGTTTGATAATTTGTACAGAGTACCAACAGGGAACATACACAATGTAAAAGGTTTCGGCCTAGGATTAAGTTATGTTAAAGCTATCATTACTAAACACAACGGTAGCGTTACAGTAAACAGTATTTTAGGCGAAGGCAGTACTTTTAAAGTTTATTTACCATTAAAAAATCAAATAAATAATAACTAATCAATAATAAAAATAAACATGGAAACAAAAATTAAATTATTACTAGCAGAAGATGATACAAACTTAGGCAGTATTTTACAAGAGTACTTATCTGATAAAGATTATAAAGTAACATTATGCTTAGATGGTAAAGAAGCACTAAAGCAGTTTAAAAAAGAAACACCAGACATTTGTGTTTTTGACGTAATGATGCCATTGATGGATGGCTATACCTTGGCAAAGGAAGTAAGGTTTTTGAATAAAAATGTACCCATTGTTTTCTTAACAGCAAAGTCACAAAAAGATGATGCAATTGAAGGATTTATGAGTGGCGCCGATGATTATATTACCAAACCTTTTAGCACTGAAGAATTACTACTTCGTTTAAAAGCAATATTGCGCCGTTCTGGAAATAAAACTTTAACTAATATGGAGCAAAATGACTTTGTAATAGGTAAATACAAATTCGATTTTAATCATCAGTTATTGGTAATAGGTAAAAAAGAACAAAAGCTAACCTCACGTGAAGCAGAGTTGCTCAAACTTTTTTGCTTGAATGAAAATAGTATCCTTGACCGTAACTTTGCACTTAAAACTATTTGGTTAGATGACAATTATTTTAATGGTAGAAGTATGGATGTTTACATTACTAAATTAAGAAAGTATTTAAAAGAAGATCCTAAAATTGAAATAATAAATGTTCATGGAAAAGGATTTAAAATGTTAACTGGTAGCTAATACTTTTATACTGAGATAAAATAAAAAACGCATTGTAAATTACAATGCGTTTTTTATTTTAATTGGAGTAAAAGATTACCTTAACCAAGAATAGGCATTAGAAATTCTATTACAACTCACAACCCCTTCAAAATATGAAGTAAACAACTTTTTCTCAGGCAACATATAATCAATATGATTTATTCACAAAAGTTCATATTTTATTGGGCTTTGGCGTTTCATTACGAACCTCTAACGCGTAATTTGGGTTAATTTTACAAATTCAAATCCACTGTAATATACATTGCCATTTGGCATTAGGTAAATAGTCTCTCCTGTATTTCTTCCTATACCAGGAGTAACCGCCGTAGTTTCATCAATTGGAAGTATAATAGTTTCTTGATTTTGGCTTTTATCTTTCATTTTTAAACTAAAGAAAATTAAATTGTCCTTTATCGCTAAGTTCATTTTTAAGTTTTCAAAATTACCAAAAGGACACTTTTCGCATTTATATTTATTCTCAGTAATAGCATAATCACCTGCACTTTTTATCCAGGCATTTGGGGGTGTTTTCATCTCAGTTTTTACAGCTACATAATTGAATCTTTTTCTTTTGGTCAGTATCGCTTTAAAGTAAACTTGATTATCAATCTTACAAAAAGCAAATTCTTGATTTTTTACTTTTATGGGAATAACACCAAGTAATAATGCCTTTACTTTGTAAAAATCCTTATTCTTTTTTGACTTATAAAACAATAATGATACAGGTCCTTGTCTGGCCTTTATTTTATTGATTTTCTTTACATCAAGTTTAATGTTATTTATGAAATAGGTGCCAAAGATTTCATTTTCATTCAGCTTGTCCTCATTATTCTGAATCATTGCTGTATCCTTATTATCCGCCTTTATTTTTATACCTTTTTCTGCTTTTAAATATGATTGTATAAGATTTGCAGCATTATTTAAGGCAGTTCCAGAATTGGAATTGGTAAGGATAACCGCACCAACATTCAATGAATTTATAAATGCCATATCAGCATGATAGAGATAGGTATCACCGCCATGTCCTGTAATTGTTATTCTAGAACTATCTTTTTCATTAAGATAGCTTTGGCTATATAAACCTAAACCCCAAGCTTCTGTCCTACTCAAGGTAGTACTTGATAATTGCTTTTTCTCCATTTCAATTATTGATGCGTTAGTAATAATTTTATGGTCCTTTGCCAAATACATATTTAAATAGTTACCCATGTCTAAAACATTTGAGTGAACTAATCCAGCAGCTGCATCTCTTATCAATGGTTCGTATGTTTCCTTTTTATCTAAATACCCCTTAGAGAATTTTTTTATTAAAACGCTATCATAATCCACAAAAGAAGATTTCATTTTTAATGGCTTGAAAATATTTGTCCTTAGGTATTCATCATAGCTTAGTTTACTAACATTTGATATTACTTGGCCTAGCAAGCCATAGCCAATGTTGGAATAAGCATGTTTGTAGTTTGCTTTTGATATTGAATACATATTTTTTAATTGCTCAGTCACCCATGTTTGTTTAGGCGGATTGGTACAAAAAAAACCATTTAAAATATCGCTTGGCAATCCTGACGTATGGCTCATAACATCTCTAATCTTAAATACATTACTATCATTAAATCTATTTCGGATATCAAACTCTGGGATATATTTTTTTAGACCTTCTTCAATGCTAACCTTACCAGCTTCACTTAATTGAAATAGCGATAAAACAGTAAAAGATTTACTTATAGAACCTATTCTGTAAATTGTTTCATCAGTTGCCTTTACATTATTATTTTTATCAGAAAATCCATAACCGCATGAATAAACTATTCTTCCGCTATCAACAATTGCTAAACTAAATCCAATTGTTCCAGTTTGTTTTAATAGCTTGTTATAGGTACTATCAATAATTCTTTTAGTTGAAGGTTTTATAAGACAATGCGTCTGGCTATAGCAATAATTAATTAATACAACTAATAGTGTTGTAATTCCTAGATTTCTATTCATAAATTTTTGAATTATATAACAGCATTTCTCTGTTTCAATAAATCTACTAAAACCAATGCGCACATTGCTTCTACAATAGGAACAGCTCTAGGCAAGACGCATGCATCATGCCTACCTTTTGGTTCAATAACTATTTCTTCTCCTTTTTCATTGATACTTTTTTGCGATTGCATTAATGTTGCAACTGGCTTAAATGCTACATTAAAATATACTGGCATACCATTGCTTATGCCACCTTGAATTCCTCCACTATTGTTTGTTTCCGTTACAATTTTTCCATCAATGTTTGTAGTAAAAACATCATTTAGTTTTGAGCCAAATTGCTCTGCAGCTTTAAATCCTTCTCCATATTCAAACCCTTTTGTTGCCTGTATGCTCATCATTGCAAAGGCTAAATTTGCTTGAAGCTTATCGAAAATAGGTTCTCCAATTCCACTAGGTACATTATTGCAAATACATGTAATTACTCCACCTACAGTGTCGCCTTTTAACTTTGTACTTTCTATTAATTGAATAAACTTTTTTGCTACTTGTTCGTCAGGGCATCTTACAATGTTTTCAGTATAATTTTGAAGCCATAAATTATTATCAATGTAATCTTTTGTTTGCATTTGAATACTACCAATAGCACTTACAAATGCATTAATGGTAATATTATGTTTTAATAAAATTTGTTTTGCAATTGCACCACCAACAACTCTGCATGCAGTTTCACGTGCAGAAGCCCTGCCTCCACCATTATAATCGCGAATACCATATTTTTGCTGATAAGTAAAGTCTGCATGACTTGGGCGATAAGTTTCTTTTAAGTGGCTGTAGTCTGATGAGTTTTGATTATTATTTTCAATTATAAAACCTATTGGTGCACCAGTAGTTTTGCCTTCAAATAATCCTGAAAGAAATTTCACTTCATCATTTTCTTTACGAGGAGATACAAGTGATGATTGACCTGGCTTGCGGCGGTCTAAATCTATTTGAATTCTTGAAAAATCTAATTCTAGTCCTGGAGGACAACCATCAATTATACCACCGATGGCAGTACCGTGAGACTCTCCAAAAGTTGTGAGGGTAAATAATTTACCAAATGTATTTGCCAATTTTTTTTAATTAGTAAATACAAAAGAATAATTTTTTGCTTGATAATTATTATTCTTCCGTGTTTATCTCTTTATTGTTTATGATAAACTATTTTATTACTTGTATAAAGCCAGTTTGCTTATTATCGTTTGGCATTAAATCTATATTAAATTCAATTACATAATAAAATGTACCTGCATCAACTGCACTTAGAGGTTTCCAAGGTTCAGTATTAGTATAATTTAAATTTTCATATACCTTAACTCCCCACCTATTATATACCATAACATGAGTGTTAGGATACTCTTCGAGGTGCTCAATGATAAATGCATCATTAATTCCATTTCCATCTGAAGTGAAAACATTCGGAATTCTAGCATTACAGTTTTCGTATTTCCTAATATAAATACTATCGCTTGAGCTATAATTACATGCATCAATTACTTTAAAAACAAAATAGCCTGATTGATTTATTGTCGCTTCAATAATACCACTACTAATACTATTATATGAATTATTGCTTTGAGTAAAATATGAAAAAGTAAAGTCTTCAAGACCTTGATTCACCAATCCAGTTATTATTGTTTTTTGATTAGGACAAACTGTAGTATCTCCTATCAAACTTAATGCAGGTGTTGAGTAATTAGCAGGATAAATAGTAATAAACTTTCTTCTTTCATTGAGGCAACTATCTTTTGCTGTTACAAGTAACAAAGTTGTGTCACTTATAATTTGTTGAATATTATTAGTTGTTTCGCCTGATGACCAAAGATATTGAATTGGCGGAACGCCTCCAACTGCTTGTGACGTTAGATTTACCAACTGATTTGGACATTGAGCAGTAAAATCTGGATTGCTACTTAATATTAAATCGGGTGATGCAATCCTTGAAACAGTTATTATAACGGTATCCTTTCTATTACAATAATCTTTTACTATTAATCTAAAGGTTGAGGTTTGAGCAACATTTTGAGTTATACTTGAAATAGTATCTAGGAGTATGTTATTTGCATCATACCAAGCATATGAATAATTTGGGAGTCCACCTGTTATCTGTGCTTCAAGTAAATAATTAGGGTTGCTACACTGTATAAATAAATTTGTTGTATTTGTTATTTGAAAGTTGGTTGGAGGTGCGGGATATACGTAAGCAGTATCGTATGCAACCATTGGAACGCCGCAAATAGTTTCGTTTAGTTGAAGTAAAATTTCTGTTGTATCATTTGATAATGACGTAAAATTATATGAATCTCCTGTAAATGAAAATGGTTGCCATGTTAAAATTCCAATTGGAGGTTTATTGGGTGTTAATGTAATTGACTGACCGGGGCAACTTAGAAAAACATCAGCCTGCTCTACCTTAAAATCAACACTGTCAATTATATTCACAATCTTTGTTGTTGATTTACTGCAAACGCACATATTTGGTTTAGGACTAATTTGTAAAAAAATATATTCTAGCCCCTCATTGCCTAAACCATCTTGAATAATATTATAAGGAAAATAATAATTAAGAACACCTGGCATTAGTTGAATTACAGTATCAATGAAAGTGAAATCAACATTATTGGCAGCGATGCCCGAAACCGTAATTGGATAAAGTGTAGGAATAGTTACAGGGTTTAGTAATGTGACAACTAAGGTATCAAGTATCGGGCATTGTTCAAACTGTACTAAGTGAGTAACGCTAATACTTGCACTATTTGTATCTAATACTTGAACATATACGCTATCAATAATAGTATCTATATTACAAACACTGATAAATTGATACGTGTACCAATTATTAGAAATGGATAAAGATGCAGATGGATAATACAAAAATGATTGCGTAGAGCCATTACTCCAATCATAAGATATTGCTTGCCCAGTTAAAATTTGTGGTGTATAAATAATTGGTTTACCAACACAAGTTCTTATAGTGTCTGCATTATTTCCAAAGGATAAATTCGAATAATCTTTTAATTGTATTGTTTTAGATATTGAAAATACTGCAGGACATACCGAACTTGGAAGTGATAAAATAATGGTCTCCATTCCTTCAACAATATTATCACTTATGGCAGTAATTGGTATAATAACGGTTTGCTGTCCTGCTGCAAAAGTAATACTTGTAGGTGGTGAAATATAATCGGCACCTAACGCAGCAGTACCTGCAAAAGATAAAGGAACTGTGAGAGCTTGATTAAATGGAGCAGGACGAGTAACTGAAAATTGAGCGGTACCACACTGTTCAGTAAATGAATTTATATTGGGTAATCCTGATGCAGAGATTACAAAGTCTTTTGCAGGTGTGGTTAAACTTCTCGCTTTCAAAAACACACCGCTATCGTAAATATGATCATTGCAGTCGGCAATTATAATTTTAAGCTTGTATGTTTGCCCGCATTGAACAAAATGCTTTGCTTTAAAAACTTTGGTATAACCATCATAAACTATAGATGTGCCATTAAGTCCTTGATTATTTACATATAAATTAGCATTACTATTAGCTTGTGGGCAAGTTGAGGCACTAACATTAACAGTAGAAATTGAAACAGGTGTATTTGAACCTGGAACTAGTGCCAAATTAACAGCATTATTCGAAAAAGTTCCATTAATGCCTGGCCCACTAAGAAACATAGCGAAACCATCATTAAAGTTACATACAAATTCAGGGTACTCTTCTGAGCCAAAAACGTATTGAAATTCAATAGTGTCGCCCTTTGGTATAAAGTTAAACTCTAAAGAAGCTGCATCATTTGCACTAGTTGCTAATGAAGAATTTTGTTGCATCAAATTTAAAATATCAATATCTGTAATAGTGCTTTGCAAATTTGTAGATGCAGTAGTACCTACTACTCCAGGTATGTCGCCAGCTTTACCAGTTGATATTACAATACCAGTGTCTAACCCAAATGAACTACCATTAGTAAAATAACCAAGTTGGCTTGGTAAACCTGAGAACTGTATGTTTGAAGTTTGAACTCCATTGCCAATCAAAACTGTATTTATTGCTTGATTAGCTCCCATATTGGTAATAATAGGTTGTTGTGCCAAAATAAAATTTGAACTTATAAATATTAAAATCAGCACTAAGTATTTATTTCTCATTTTAGGTAAATTGTTAATTGATAATATTGTTTTAAAATAAGTACGCACAAAAAAGAAATATAGTTTACTTCGAAAGATTTAATTTCATAATCTTTATTGGAAAAATAATTATTTAAATCTATTTATTATGTAACGTTCAATAAATTTTAAGTAACCTCTAACAAAAATAATAAAATTAATAGTAATTGAAATTAATTAAATAATTCAGTCTTGTGCCATGTTTGCTAGAATTAATGCCTTTCTACTCTTTTATAAAATACTCACAAAAATATTGGTAGCTTGCTTCTTCTATAAAATATATTATTTGTTTCATATAAGGGTTCTAATTAAAAAAATAGAGATTAAGAATAATGTTGCTCTTGATTCAGAGCTTAAAAAGCGTATTCAATTTTATTCAATCTTTGTTCCTGTAATGTTGGGCATAGGTTTTCAAATTTTAAATGGTAAATATTTAAGTAAAACAGATAAGCGAAGATTAGTTTTGGCAAGCGCAATTACTCCTCTCTTCGATGATTTTTTTGAAAGAGATAACTTATCAGTTGATAATCTTAAGTCATTCTTAAATACTCAGAATTTTAATAGTTATAATAATGGTGAGGAGGAATTATTACACATATTGTATGCCGAATTAAAACCATTACTTATTGATGAAGTATTATTTTTAGAGAAAAGCACTACAGTATTTATGGCTCAGTTACAAGCTCAAAAACAAGTAGAATTTGAGAATTTAACCGCAACAGAATTAGAACAAATTACATTTAATAAAGGTGGCTATTCTGCTCAACTGTTTTGGTATTTAAACTCTAACGACAATTCAGAAATTAAAGCGAAAATTGTTTTTCAACTAGGTGCTTTAATTCAGTTTGCTGATGATATTTTTGACTTGTGGTTTGATTTGAAAGCTGGCTGCATTACCATAGTTAATAAAGCAACATCCATAAAAAACCTAAGGTTAGGTTTCATAAAACAAATTCAATTTTTTTGTAAACTAGTATTTAGTCTTGAATATTCTGAAAATAGAAAAATTCTTTTTTTAGAATATCAGTTATTCTTTATTAGTAGGGCTTTAGTAGCATTAAACCAATTAGAAAAAGTAGTTATGAGTAAGTCTTTACCTTTTAATACTAACTTACATACTCGTCAGGAATTAGTATGCGACATGCAGAAATATTCGAATATTAAGTCATGGATAAAAGAATATTATTTATTAATAAATAGCATTAAACAAACAAAATAATGTTTGCAATAATTGATATAGAAACATGCGGTGGTAAGTTTGTTTACCAAAAATCTAGAATTATAGAAATATGTATTTTGGTGCATGATGGATTAACTTTGGTAAATAGGTTTTCAACGCTTCTCAATCCTGAATGTTACATTGCTCCTATGTATACGAATATTTCTGGTATTACAAATGAAATGGTTGAAAACGCACCTAAATTTTATGAAGTAGCAAAACAAATTGATGCCATTACAAAAGATTGTGTTTTTGTTGCGCACAATGCAAAATTCGATTATAGTTTCGTTAGAGATGAATTTGCTTCACTGGGGTTCAGCTATAAAAGAGAAACTTTATGCACTGTTCAATTGAGTCGTAAATTAATTCCAGGCAAGCTAAGTTATAGTTTAGGCAAGCTATGTGCTCAGTTGGGCATTCAAGTCGACAATAGACACAGAGCAGAAGGAGATGCTCAAGCTACAGTTAAACTTTTTGAATTGCTGTTGAGAGAAAAAGCAACAAATCCTATATATAAAAACAAAGGAGTAACAGAATTAAATAAAAGAAAAGTTGATGGCATTAAAAAATACATACTAGATAAACTGCCTGAGGAATGCGGTGTTTACTATTACTTAGATAAGGATCAAAACATAATTTATATTGGAAAAAGTATAAATATGTATAGCAGAGCAACCAATCACTTTGCTAATGATACTAAAAAAGCAAAGAAAATGCTTTTTGAATTAATGGATGTTGATTTTGTAAAAACAGGAAGCGAACTAATTGCGCTCCTGCATGAATCGAATGAAATAAAAGTGCACAAACCAACTTACAATTCTGTAAGAAAATCAGAAATATTTACTCATAGCATTTTTTGGAATAAAGATTCAAATGGAATCATAAATTTTAAAATCTCAGAGTTTAATACTTCCGATAATGTTTTAGTTTCATTTACTAAATATGTTACAGCAAGAGAAACACTTGAACGTTGGATTGATGAACATGCCCTTTGCTTGCAATACACTGCCCTAACAGGTGAAGGAAGCATTTGCTTTAATCATCAAATTAAAAAATGCAATGGAATATGCGCTGGTGAAGAGAGTGCTGATGTTTATAACAAAAGAGCTACAGAAATTTTAGAACAATACATTTTTAGAGCCCCGAATTTTATAATTATTGATAAGGGAAGAACAATAAACGAAGAATCATTTATCATGATTGAAAATAGAAAATATTTAGGTTATGGATATTATGATAAGCATGACCAATACTCCGAACCGGCTCAATTAAGAGAACTTTTGCAAACAAAAAATCATTATCCTGATTGCGATGATTTGATTCGTAGTTGGATGAAAGCAAATGTTGACAAGTATAAGGTCATTAAATATTAAAAGCCCACTTCGCTTTATTTTAGTTACATTCGCGCACTTTTATAAAAAATATGACATTTCAATCACTCAATTTAATTGAGCCAATTTTAAAATCCTTAATCGAAGAAGGATACACAAATCCGACACCAATTCAAAGTCAAGCTATTCCAATTGTTTTAGAAGGTATAGATTTACTTGGCTGCGCACAAACAGGCACAGGCAAAACGGCCGCATTCGCAATTCCAATTTTACAATTGTTATTTGCAAACAAATCATTCGATAAAAAAAGAAAAATCAGAGCTTTAATTGTAACACCAACTCGCGAATTAGCAATTCAAATAGGTGAAAGTTTTACCAGTTATGGCAGACATACTGGGTTAACGAATACAGTAATTTTTGGTGGCGTAAATCAACATTCACAAGTATTAAATTTACAAAAAGGAATTGATGTTTTAATTGCTACCCCGGGGCGTTTACTCGACTTGATGAATCAAGGAATAATTTCATTAAAAGATATTGAATTTTTTGTTTTAGATGAGGCTGACCGCATGCTTGACATGGGCTTTATTCATGATGTAAAAAAATTATTAGTTGCCTTGCCTAAAAAACGTCAATCATTATTCTTTTCGGCTACCATGCCGCACGAAATTGTGAAGCTATCCAACACCATTTTAATTAATCCTCGCAAAGTTGAAGTTACACCAGTTTCATCAACTGCTGACACAATAAAACAATTTATTTATTTTGTTGACAAGGGAAATAAAAATGCTTTATTAGTTCATATCTTACAAGACAAATCAATAAAAACAGCACTCGTTTTTACAAGAACAAAACATGGTGCTGATAAGGTTGTAAAAGTACTCACTCAAAATAATATTAAAGCAGAAGCTATTCATGGTAATAAAGCGCAAAATGCTCGACAACGCGCACTTACTAACTTCAAAGCACAAACTACAAGGGTTTTAGTTGCAACTGATATTGCATCCAGAGGAATTGATGTAGATGAATTAGCATTTGTTATCAATTATGAAATGCCAAATATTCCTGAAACCTATGTACATAGAATTGGACGTACAGGCAGGGCAGGTGCTAATGGAACCTCATTATCATTTTGCGATGCAGAAGAAAAAGCATATTTAAGAGATATTGAAAAACTAATATCAAAAAAAATACCTGTTATGGATGAACATCCATTTCCGCTTATGATTCATAATCCTCCTCCATCGCCTAAAAAGGAGCCTAGAGACTCAAATCATAAAAGGCCAAAACCAGCAGCAGGCAGCAGTAATGGTCAAAAAAAATGGGGTAATAAACCTTCATTTAATAATAGATAATTCAATAAAAAGTAAATGATAAAATATTCTACATTTGCCGAAATTTTTTAAACACAATGAACATACTTAACATTTTATTAATGGGCGCCCCAAAGAATGGGCAGAATCCTATCGCATCATTTTTACCAATTATTCTTATTGTAGGGGTTTTTTATTTTTTTATGATTCGCCCACAAATGAAAAAGCAAAAAGAAGAGAAAAAGTTTAGAGAGAATTTACAAAAAGGAGACCCTGTTGTTACCATTGGTGGCATCCACGGTAAAATTGTGGAAATAGAAGCTTCAACAATACTTGTTGAGGTAGCTATGGGAACAAGACTGCGCTTCGAAAAAGCAGCTGTTTCAATGTCAAATAGCGCCTCTTTAGCTACAGATGCAAAATCATAATTTTTGATTCAAGGAGAAAAAAAGAGAGTAAAATTTACTCTCTTTTTTTGTTTAATTCAGAGAACATATTACTTAATTCTAATATTGCCTTATTACCTTCTGAACCTAACTCCAGTGAAAAATTATTTACATATAAATTAATGTGGTTTCTTATCACTTCTTCAATCATTTCTTGAGCATGTTGTTTTACATATTCCTGCGATGATGTTGGACTGTCAAATGCATACTGGATACTGCGTTTTAAAACACGATTTATTTTTTCTGTAACCTGCATAGAAATATTTTTACTTACTACAATGCCACCAAGCGGAATTGCACAACCAGTTTGGCTTTCCCAATATTCTCCCAAATCAATAATTTTATATAATCCTCTGTCTTGATAAGTAAATCTATTTTCATGAATAATTACCCCTGCATCAAACTCATTTGAAAGAACGGCATTTTCTATTTCAGAAAATACTAATGATGTTTTGTTTCTATGTTGAGAGAAAGCAAAAGAAAACAACATATGTGCAGTAGTATAATTTCCAGGAATGGCAATTTTTGAATCAATTGGCAGATTACTTGATGTTAAACTTTTATTTTTACTTATTAGTAAAGGACCACACCCTCTACCTAAGGCACTACCACTTTGTAATAAGTTATAATTTTTTCTGGCATACATGTAGGCATGATAACTTAGTTTAGAAATTTGCAATGGTAATTGGTATAAATTTAATGCTCTTTTATTAAGAGTTTCTACATCTTCCATTACAACCTCAAAGTCTAAACCTTCCGTATCAATTTTGCCATGTACCATTGCATCAAACATGAAGCAATCATTAGGACAA
The DNA here is from genome assembly GCA_040383485.1 of Flavobacteriales bacterium. Classification (GTDB taxonomy): domain Bacteria; phylum Bacteroidota; class Bacteroidia; order UBA4408; family UBA4408; genus JBEIDK01. The sequence goes on along the minus strand of JBEIDK010000009.1, from coordinate 29,782 downwards.
GGAGAATAACCAAGTGTTAATATCATTAATTAAGGATTAATATAACTATAACCGCGAACCCATTCCTAATAAAATAAGGTGAGACACAATGTTAAATTTAGACAAACAAAAATCAACCAAAACTAATACATTAATTACATTTTTATTAACTCATTATTTATTTAATTGTTTTAATAAAAATGATGTCCTAAACTATTTTAATGATACCAATGATTATCATTTTTTAACCCAGATTACGCTTTAGAGGTTCGTAGTTAAACGCCAAAGCTTAATAAAATATGAACTTTTACGAATAAATCATATTGAATATAGGATGCATGAGAAAAAGTTGTTTACTCCATATTTTGAAGGGGTTTTGCGTTATAATAGAATTTGGATTTAATCATAAAGCATTTCTATAAATAAACATATCCTGTCAACCTTGAAAAAATATCTCTCGTTATAAAATCAATAATTAAAAAAGCTGTCTCAAAATGAGACAGCTTTTTTAATTAATTATGAAAGAAAAATTTCAAACTTATTGCTTTACAATTTTTTTACTCCAAGTTTTTGCTCCATTACTGAAGTTAACGAAGTATATTCCATTTGATAAATCACTCATATTGATATTTGTGTTTACAAAACTAGAATTAGAATTACCTTCTATTAAATTAATGGTTCTACCTGCAATGTCCTTTAACGTAATTGTTATGGTAGAAGGAGTTTCAAAATTGGCGCGAATTACAAGATTATCTGAAACAGGATTAGGATATACAAGAATATATTCTTGAGTTCCTTTAGTTGTAACATTGGTATAAATATAATTGAAAGAAGCAGAAGTATCAGATGCACATCCAGCTGCTGAAATTGCCATTACAGCATACAATCCATTATTACTTGGTATAAAACTTTGTGTACTTTCTGTTATTGTTGATCCTTCGTATGACCAAACATAAGTAGAAGCAACTGTTGATGCATTTAATGAACCATCATTTGCAACGGTAATAACAGGAGTTGCCGGAATTGGGTTAATGGTTATACATGTTGGCAAAGAAGTAGCAGTACATCCATTTATATCGCTAATTGTAACTGAATAACAACCTGTTTGTGCAATTGAAACGCTGCTTGCACTAGAACTTGGTTGGGTGTTCCAATTAAATGAAACTCCATTGCTACTGCAAGCTAAGCTAACAGTGGCTGGTTCGCAAACTGTAGTTAATCCGTTGGTAGTAATTATTGGAGTTAAAATGGTATTTACATTTAAGGTAATGTTATTTGTTACAATACACACACCATCATTTGCTGTAACAGTATAGGTAGTTGTAGACAAAGGCATAGCCATTGGGTTAGCTATGGTTGAATCATTTAATCCAGCTGACGGACTCCAACTAAAAGTAGAAACTCCACTTGCCGTTGCATTTAGCTGAGCCATTCCACCTGCACAAAATGATGTAGTATCTGAATTAATACTTACACTTAATGTTTGAATTTGTACATTTATTGTATCAGTTGAGCTACAAACTCCATTGCTTACTGTAACGAAATAGGTTGTATTTGTTCCAGGATTGGCAATAGGATTAGCTATGTTGGAATTACTTAAGCCAGTTGAAGGAGTCCATGAATAAGATGTACCACCACTTGCATTTAATGTTGTAGAGGACCCTAAACATAGATTAGCATCTGAGCCTGCATTTGCAGTAACTGCAGGAATTACGAATACAGTTATCGAATCAGTAGCGCTACAAGTACCTGAAGATGAAATCACAGTATAAGTAGTTGTTATTGTTGGGTTAGCAACAGGGTTTGCAATGCTTGCATTATCAAGTCCAGTTGATGGTGTCCATGTGTAATTTACACCTCCATTTGCAACAAGTTGAATATTCCCACCGTTACATATTGAAGTATCATTACCTGCATTTGCCGTAACTACTCCAACATTTACATTTACAGTATCAGTATAAGTGCATTGCCCATTTGAGATGTCAACTAAATATGTAGAATTTGTGCCAGCAGTAAAAATTGGATTTGCAATATTGGTAGCACTTAAATTTGTAGCAGGACTCCAAGAATATGAAGTTCCTCCTGAAGCATTTAACTGAGCTGTATTATTAGGACATACAGTAATATCTAAACCAGCTGTTGCATTTGCTCCAATTAATGTAACAGTAACATTTTTTGTAGCACTACATGAGCCATTTGTTACAATAACAGAGTAAGTAGTTGTTGAGTTTGGTGTAGCAATTGGATTTGAAATATTTGGATTACTCAAACCTGAACTAGGGCTCCATAAATATGAAGTACCCCCTGTTGCTAACAATTGTGTAGAAGCATTACGACAAATACTAACATTATTACCTGCACTTGAATTGTTATTTACTGGGTTAATTGTTACCAATTGTGTAGCAGTTGCAGTACATCCGTTATTGGTTATTGTTACAGTATATAATGTTGTAGTACTTGGAGCAGCAATAGGATTTGAAACATTAGCGTTGCTTAAGCTTGCAGAAGGGGTCCAAGAAAAAGTTCCAGTTCCATTAGCAGTTAATTGAGCAGTTGTTCCAGCACAAATAGTTGTTCCTAATCCTGTTGATACGGCAGCGCTATTGATAGTAATTAAAACTGAACCACTAGCAGTACAACCATTATTATTAACTACTACAGAATATGTATTGGTTGATGTGGCTAAAATGCTCTGGGTAGTTGCTCCATTACTCCATAAAAATGCTGAACCAGAATTTCCGGCATTCAAATTAACTGAGCCGCCACATTGTGTAACTGGATTTCCTAAATTTACAACTGGAGTAGAATTTATTTCAACATTTCTAGAATCAGTAATTGAACAGCCGAAAGAATTGGTTGTTATTACTGAGTAAATTTGTGAAGTTGAAACGGTAATTGTCTGAGAAGTTGAAACGCTTGAATCATTCCATAAATAAGAAGAACCAGCATTCCCAGCATCTAAAGTTATTGTGCCATCACATTGTGATATTGGAGGTAAATTATTTAACACACTTACTGGAAATGGATTCACAGTAACAACAACTGTATCATGAGAAATACAACCATTACCCGTTGCAGAAACAATATAAGCTGTTGTAACCGAAGGAGTAGCTATAGGATTCCCGATTGTTGTATTACTCAACCCTGCTGAAGGACTCCAAGAATAGTTGTTAGCTCCGGAAGCATTTAATTGGGCTGATAAACCTGAGCAAACAGATGTGTTTGCACCTGCATTTATATTTGGACCAACATTTACCGTAACATAACTTGTTTGTGTAATTGTATCGCTTCCATTACCATTAGCAGCGTAAAGTGTAACAGGAAAAACACCTGCTGTGTTATATACTACCGTTGGGTTTTTTAAAGTTGAGCTGCCTGTTACAGTTCCTGGCAAAGTCCAATTCCAAACGTTAGGAGTATTGGTGCTTAAATCAGCAAAACTAACTGAACCACCTACACAAATGGTTGTTGAACTTGTTGCATTAAAATTAGCTACTGGAATTAAAGTTGGATCAAAAATAGTTACAGTGTAATCTTCACTTTCACCGGTTGCAAATGTAGTGCATGAGTTGGCCGCAGCATTTACAGCACCACCGCCGCCACCGCCGCCAGCTGGAGTAGTTATACTTCTAATACGCATTCCTGTAGGACCTGCAACAGCATTGGCTGGAACAAAAATACTTACTGTACTAGCAGTATTTGCTTGTGAACCAGTAGCAACTTGAGTCCATTCAGAAGTTTCAAAAATATTATTATGATTATAATCAATCCAAACTGAAATTCTTGAACCTATATTACAAGTTACTTTAAGGTTGTAGCTTTGACTGCGATTTAATTGTGCAGTTGTATTGCCTGAAGCTGGCCATATTGTATAACCTTGAGCTGTAACATTATTGCAACCTGTTAACGCATTATTTAAAGTTGTTCCAGTAATTTGAACAGTATTTATATAACTATTTGTACAAGCATTTGTATGTGTTGGTATACAAAATGACGCTGCTGATGTTACATTAATAAAGCATGGTTTTGTAACTGAGTCACTTCCAAATGCATTAGTAGATACTAATGAAACATCATAGCAACCTGGGCTGCTATAAATAATACCAGTAGGATTTTGAGCAGTAGATGTAGAAGGTGAACCACCCGGAAAATACCACATCCATGATGTTGGAGTATTTGATGAATTATCACTAAAATTAATACTTCCAAATGGTGAGATTGAAGTAAAGTTGGCATTAAAATCAGTTGCAGGAGGATTATTTCCACCAGCACCAATTGTTATTTTATAATCTTCTGTTTCTCCGTTTCCATTTGAAGTACATGCATTTGCTGCTCCTAAAGTAGTAGCAGTATTTGTTAACCTTACGCGCATACCTACCTGACCTATTGCTGCATTCGATGGGATAGTTATAGCTATTGTTGCTGGAATATTTGCTGGAACTGAATTAGCAACTAAGAAATATTCTGTTGCATCAAATAAATAATTTTGATTTAAATCAATCCAAATAGCAATCCTTGAAGTTGCAGTTGCTGTAACACTAAAGTTATATGTGGTACCTCTATTTAATGTTGCTGTGGTATTTGCTGCAGGTGCATAAATTGTATATGGTGTTCCTGTACACCCAGTATTTGCATTACTAAAATTTGTACTTGCTATGGCTACGGTATTGATGCTTCCGCCACCGCCACCAAAGCCTCCGCAATTATTTGTTTGCACATTAGCGCAATATGGAGGTGTATTTACTGTAATATAGCAATTAACTGTAGTTGTATCTGTTCCGTAAGCATTCGAAGTTATTAATGTAACAGGATAACAACCAGTAGAATTATAAACTATGTTCTGTGGATTTTGAAGCGATGAAGATGATGGAACACCTCCAGGAAATGACCAACTCCAAGTGGTTGGAACATTTGTTGAAACGTCAGCAAAATCAACATTTTGACCCAATGTTATTGTTAAGCTATCAGCAGTGAATGCCGAAACTGGAGGCAATGTTGGAGCAGCATCAATGGTAATTGTATAATCTTCTGTTTCGCCTGATCCAAATTGTGTACAAGCGTCTGCAGAAGTCATGGTACCTGCTGTACTACGGCTTCTAATTCTTAACTTGGTGGTGCCTAATAAAGCTGTTGATGGTATAGTTAAATTTGCTGTTGAAGCAATATTCGCCACCGATGCTGCTGTAATTGCAGTGTATTCATTCGCATCAAATGTACCATTTTGATTATAGTCAATCCAACATGAAATTCTTCTAGCTGCAGTAGTTGTTACACTTATCTGATATGTGGTTGCAGCTAACAATGTATCGGTTGTAGTTGCAGAAGGTGGAAAAATATTATATGCCAATGAATTTGTTGTTCCGTTGCATCCAGTATTTAAATTATTAATAGATGTATTAGCAATTGTAACGCTATTAATATTATCTGCAGCCGTACAATTATTTGTATGAATATTAGAACAGTACGGAGGAATGATTACGTTAATATAGCAAGTAGCAACAATAGTATCTAATCCGTAAGAATTAAATGCTACCAATTGAACAGGATAGCAGCCAACAGTATTATAAACAATGTTTTGAGGGTTTTGAAGACTTGAAGATGATGGAACACCTCCAGTAAATGTCCAGAACCAACCTGTAGGTAAATTTGTACTAAGATCAGTAAAATCTACATTCTGACCAATGCCAACCGTTAAACTATCTGCAGTAAATGCAGCTACCGGAGGAATGGTAGGTGGTGCCAAAATTGTAATTGTATAATCTTCTGTTTCGCCTGAACCAAATAAAGTACAAGCATCAGTTGCGGTTAATGTTCCAGTAACATTTCTACTTCTAACTCTCATCATCGTATTACCTAACAAGGCAGAATTTGGTATTGTAAAGTTTGCTGATGAGGTAGCGTTTGCTGCCGCATTAGAACTGATTAGGATAAATTCTGATGCTTCAAAACTAGTACTGTGGTCATAATCTATCCACATTCCAATTATACGATTCGCATTTACAGTCACGTTTATTGAATAACTACCTGTTCTGAAAACACTTCCTGTTTTATCTCCTATTGCAGGCCATATTGTATAACCATTACCATTCTGAGCATCACAAACTGTACTATCATTGATTAAACCAGTAGTTGGAATTGAAACTGCAGAAATAAAATCTGCGGCTGAACAATTATTCTGATGAATATTAGCGCAATATGTAGGAGCAAGAACAGTAATATAACAAATTTGAGTTTTTGTATTTGACCCTTGCGCATTTGTTGCTGTTAAGATTACATCGTAACAACCAGGTGTATTATAGACGATATTTTGCGGATTTTGTAATGATGATGTAGTTGTAGCTGCTCCTGTAAAAGTCCAAGTCCAAGAAGTTGGTAAGCCATTTGACAAATCAGTAAAATCAACATTTTGACCGGCTGTTATCGTTAAACTATCAGCAGTAAAATTTGCAGTTGGAGCTACGGGAGGTGCATCTGTTATTGTTAATTCATAGTCTTCAGTTTCACCACCAGTAAAAGAGTTACAAGCTTGTGTACTAGTAATAGCTGAACCACCAGGACCACCAGTATTAGCTCTTGTTCGTATTCTTATTCTAACATTGCCCATAGTTGTGCTTGCTGGGATATTAATGATTACTGAAGCAGCTAAATTTTGAGTAGCAGGACTAGCAACACTTATATATTCAGTAGAGTCAAAAACATTATTCATGTTATAATCAATCCAAGCAGCAATTGATGAGTTTGTTGAAGAACTTGTAACATTCAGTTGGTATGCTTGTCCTCTATATAAGGTGGCAGTGGTATTGCCACTAGTTGGGAATATAGAGTAGGCAGTACCACTTAAACTATTGCAACCAGTTCCAGAATTATTTAAAGTTGTGTTAGTTATATTTACTGCATTAATATTGTTAGTACCTGAGCAACCTGTACTGTATAATGTATTACAATATGGATTTGCCGGATTCACAATTACGTAGCATGTTCTTGTAAGAACATTAGAGCCATTTGCATTAGTAGCAGTTAAAGTTACTGCATAACACCCTACGGCACTATAAGAAATACCTGTTGGATTTTGAGCCGAAGAAGTTGCTGGTGTACCTCCAGCAAAGCTCCAAAGCCAAGAAGTTGGTGTAAAAGATGAAGAGTCAACAAAATCAACTGTATTACCTAAAGTGATAGAAGCTTGCACAGCTCCAAAATAAGCTATTGGTCCTGATCCGCCTCCAGCTATAATTTGAACGGTATAATCTTCCGTTTCACCTCGAGTGTAATTAGTACAAGGATCCATGTTATTGGTATTTCTTGCACTTCTGATTCTCAAACGCTTATTACCTATGGTTGTAGCTAAAGGAACTGTAAAGTTTATTGTAACAATTTGGCCTGCAGTTGTTGATTGCACTTGGCCAAGTTTCTCATTAGCTGTAAAAGTGCTATCACCATTATAATCAATCCAAGCGCCATAGAATTCCGTTGCAAAGTTGCCACCGGTTATAGTAAGCGCAAATGTTCCTGCTTGAGACAATTGGGTTGTCTGAGTTGAATAATCATTGTAAGTACTTCCTGTTAACGAACCAGTATTTTGGTTGTTTATGGTACCTAAAGTAACTCCGTTAATAAAATCTCCGCCAGTAGTTCCGTTTGTTGAAGTTGGAATACAATAAGGCGCAGCGTAAGCAATAGTCCCGAAAGAGAATAAGATTGCCAAGCTTAGTAGTTTTTTTTTCATCTTTTTTTGTTTGTTTATGTTGTTTGTTTATGTTGATTATTTATCTCTTAACACTTAAAAGGCAATATTAAAGTTTATAGAATAATAGTATGTTATACTTTTTAAACAAAGAGTTATAGAATTTCGACTCTTAACAATTTGATAAAATGAAAATTTAAGTCCTTTAGCCATAAATTAATTTTAATGCTAATTATCAGAATAAATGTAGAAGAATTTTTAAAACAATGAAGCTTTAATACATGATTTCAAAAAATTGTTTTGGATAGTAACTTTTTTCCTATCAACGGAATTAAATTTCAATGGCTTCAAATGGTGTACGGTCTTCCCATGCCATTTGAATTATTCTGTCTCTGTCCTCATCATTAAAGTTAAATTTTTCAGCATGCATTTTTATTGTATCATGTTTCTCTTGCTCTGCTAAAAGACTTGCTAAAGAGCGCAATCCGCTGTATTCGCAAACTAAATTTTGTTCAGCCATAAATTTCTGTAGGTATTATTTTTGTCGTAATCATTTGCTTGCTTTTCAATGTTGAATGCCCTGTTTTCTCTTGGGTCGTTGCCCACACCGGCCAAGTATGCCCAGTTACCCCAATTGCTGCACACATCATAATCTATCAGTTGCTCCTCAAAATAAGCTGCACCATAGCGCCAATCTAATTGTAAATCGTTAACAAGATAACTAGCCACATTTTGCCGGCCTCTGTTGCTCATAAAACCAGTGAGTTTTAATTCCAACATATTGGCATTTATAAAATCATTGCCGGTTTGTGCATTTTTCCACGTTTCAAATAATTTAGCATTGTGTCTGTTTGAATTTTTTTTGGAAGTTTTAATTCCATTTTGTAAAAAGAAAAGATGCCCATATTTTTTCATAACGAACCTAAAATAATCTCTCCATAGCAATTCGAAAACTAACCAATAGGTAGACTCATTAGCAACAATTTCCTTTTCATAGTGCTGTATTTGAGCATAAATACTTCGTGCCGAAATGCACCCCAAAGCCAGCCAAGCCGAAAATTTGGATGAATAGTCAGCACCTACTAATCCGTTTCTGGTTTCTTTATAAACAGATAATGACTTGGTTTTAAAAAAGTAGTGTTCCAATCTTGTCCATGATGCTGTTTCGCCTCCTTCAAAATCTAAAACTGCTCGATTATCAGTAGCGATATTTTCAAGTCCCAATTCTTCTAAACTGGGCAAATTAAGTACATCAATTTCAGGAGAATTTATTGCTTTTGTTTTTGAAAAAGCGGCTCTGATTTTCGATTCTTTTTCAACTTGTTTTCTAAAGTTGGTAAATACATCAGGAATATCTTTTATTGAAAATGGTAAGTCTTCCTCTTGATACAATGTGCTCGAATTAATGGTTACGAGAGGGGTGTTAATTTTAGATAATTCTTTTTGAACCAATGCTTGTGTTTGTAATTCTTCATAAGCTACTTCATCTTTTGCATATACTTTTTGAACATTATACTTTTCAATTAGTTTGGCAATTTCCACTTCAGGCTTTCCTTTAACTACAATTAATCCCGAACCAACGGCTCTTAAATTTTTATCTAAATCCATTAATGATTCCAATAAAAAGTGTGCTCTAAAGTTTCCTGTTTTCTTAAAACCAAACTTGGTCGTTTTAAAGTGAGCCTCGTCAAAACAATACACCGGAATTACTTCATCACTTTGTTCCATGGCAAGCACCAACGTTTCGTTATCGTGCAAACGTAAATCTGTTTTAAACCAAACTAGTGCTCTTTTCATTTACAATTCGTTAATATGATTTAAGTAATATTCTGCTTGTTCCAGCAGTTCTGTTTTTGATTCAGGTTGCATTTTTTTCCAAACATTATACATCATTCCTATGCGAGGGTTTTTGGCTAGTTTGGCTTCATGTTTATCGTAAAAATTCCAATACAAACTATTAAACGGACACGCTTTATCTCCTGTTTTTTTGGCTTTATCATAGTAACATCCTGTGCAATATGAACTCATTTTATTGATATACGTTGCTGAACTTACATACGGTTTGGTTCCCACAATTCCGCCATCTGCAAACTGGCTCATTCCTCTGGTATTGGTAATTTCAACCCATTCAATGGCATCAATATAAATACCCAAATACCAAGCATCCACTTCATCGGGATGCACTCCTGCCAGTAATGCAAAATTGCCTGTTATCATTAAACGTTGTATGTGATGCGCATAAGCATAATTAAGCGATTGTTGAATGGCATTTTTCAAGCAATTCATTTTTGTTTTACCCGTCCAAAACCATTGCGGTAATTTTTCAGAATGTTCAAAATAATTAAGCGATGCATATTCCGGCATTTTCATCCAATAAATACCACGCATGTATTCTCTCCATCCAATAATTTGCCGCACAAAACCTTCTAACTGATGGAACTCAATTTGGTCAGGATTTTTAAAATAGGCATCAATCGCTTTATCAACCACTTCTTTTGGCGAAAGCATTTTGGTATTCATTGAAAAAGATAATCGCGAGTGGTAAATAGACCATTCGTTTGGAGCCATTGCATCTTGAAAGGTTCCAAATAAAGGCAAACAGTTTTCTACAAAAAAATCAAGCAATTGTAGAGATTGTGCTCTATTTATGGGCCAAACAAAATTTTTGCTATCTACATTCCCAATTGTTTTTACTTCGGCTTTTCTAATTTCTTTTTCAATTTCACTAACATCATTTGCAAATAATAATGGCGCAATTGGCTTATGCGCTTTAGGTAATTTTTGTCGGTTGTCTTGGTCAAAGTTCCATTTTCCATTTAAGGGCTTGTCACCATCCTCAATTAGTACAGAATGCTTTTTTCGCATGTAGCGATAAAAGGTTTCCATAAGGTACATTTTTTTGCCTGCAAACAAATCTTGTAATTCATGCCGAGGGCTGTAAAAATGTTCTGTGTTATATACATTGTTTGCTATATTTAATTTATTCGTAAAGCTATTTAAATGCTCATCCAATCTGTATTCATCAGGCAATTGATATTCAAAGTGGGTGAACTTGTTTTTTAAAATTAATGCCTCACAATTTTTATCAAACTCTTGCAAATTACTTTCATCATTCAGATGGAAATAAATTACTTGATGGTTTAGCTGCTTTAATTCATTTGCGAAATTTTGCATGGCTGCAAAAAAACCAATCACCTTTTGAATGTGATGTTGGGTATAATCGGTTTCGCTTCGTATCTCCATCAAAACATACGTAACCGATTCATCAACGGTTTTGTACCACGAATGCTTTATGTTAAGCTGGTCACCCAATATTAGGCGCAAAGTCTTTTCTGTTTTTGCCATTTTTACTTGTTATTTCTGCACCTGTCGCTGCAATATTTCACATCGTTCCAATTTTTCTCCCACTTTTTTCTCCATGTAAATGGCTTGTTACAGGTTATGCAAATTTTGGTTGGAAGATTTTCCCTTTTAACGCCTTTCATTTTTATCGTTTTAAAAACTAATTCGTTTCCAATCCACACTAATATCTGAGCCCTCTGCCAGCATAATTGAATGTGGCTTGGTGCTGTTTAATACATCGAAATCTTTACCATAAAAAGCTTCAAAATTACAATCTATTTGGTAATCATGAATTTCGTTAATCTCCCAACTGGGATGGTTTATTTTATATTCAATACTATGTTCACTATTTACTTTTGTATAACCGAAGTAGTGCTCAAAAATAAATTCTTCCGCACTGCCTCCTTCCATTTTATGTTTGGTAGCAGAAGCAACCACGCTAATGCTGTTCCATTTAGATTTAACTTTCCATTGATATTCAATTTCCTTTTTATCATTTAAAATGGTCCAATTGTGCTTAGTAGGTATAGCGATGTAATGTTCGTTGTAAAGTTTGTTGGCAACCCATGCCACTATTTTATTGGGTACCGTTTCATTAATAAAAACTACACCACGCCTTAATTCATTCCCCACTTTTCTAACGACATAAAACCGAAGATTCACTTCTTCAAAAGTTCCCATGGAAGGAATTGGGATGTTAAAAATGGAACTATCCTTGAATAAAAAACCTACCAAACTCACATACGTTTTTCCTTGGTAGTAATCTAGCTCAACATTTTTTGGCAAATAGGGCAATAAAATAGAAGGGTCAATTTCATAATTAGCCATTATTAAATTTTGCCACTGAGCTGTTAAAAAAGTTTTCATAATAAACTGATTTGATTTGATTTTTTCTTTTTCGTCAAATGCGATTTAGGATTGTTTACATGTTTTGCCAAAATACGTTTTCCTTCTTCTTTTACCGCTACATTTTTTCTGAAACTCCACACAATATCACTTGCCATTTTTCTTGTTTCATCAACATTAACAATAGGTGCAGGATAATGTTTTCCTATTTCACATTGATATAATTGTTGCTCTATCAAACTGAGTTTCTGTGGCTCGTGAATTAAATTAGCCGGAATATTTCTAAGTTCCGGAATCCATTTTTTTATAAACAAGCCATCCTTATCATGGTCTTCTGAATTTTTTACAGGATTGTAAATTCTAATGGTATTGATTCCGGTTGTGCCACTTTGCATTTGCAATTGCGGGTAATGGATACCCGGTTCATAATCTAAAAATTGGCGTGCTAAAAAATGCAAATCGCGCCAATCTTGCCAAAGGTTAAACACAAAAAATGATACTACCATAGCTCGCATTCTAAAATTAATGTAACCCGTTGCCACCAGACAGCGCATGCATGCATCCACAATAGGAACGCCTGTTTGTCCGTTTTGCCAAGCGGTTATATAGGCTTCATTTTTAGGCTTTATTAATGTATTGTAGGCACGGTTAATATTTTCAAATTCATACCTACACTCGTCCTCAAATTTTTGAATAAAATGGCAATGCCAATGTAACCGCGATATAAAATTTGATAAAGCTCTTTTGTTTGATGAATTACTGTAATGCTGCCGTGTGTATTGATAAACCATTCGCATACTGATGTTGCCATAAGCTAAATAAGGCGATAAGCGGCTGCATCCGGTGCGGCTTAATTGGGGTTTACTGATATGCTTGCTGTAATTGACATGGCGTTCTTTTATAAAGTTTTCTAAGTAGCGCCATGCCCAATGTTCGCCACCTTCCTGAAAGTTTTTATTACGAGTTGTAATTTCGATAGATAAATCTTCTCCATTCAACTGGCTGCATATTTCATTATCTAAGTGAATAATATTCCAATCTTTTTCGTCAACAAATGTTGGCGGCGATGTCATTTTTGCTTCCCAAAGTTTTTCCCAATCCTTGCGGGATTTCAACCTGCGAACAATGCCATTCGTTTGATATTCCTTCCAGTTGGTATTGTGTTTTTGAAATAGTTTTTTCATAGCCTTATCACGCTCATAGGTTAGGCCATTGCCAATTTCCTGGGATGAAAAAATGGTATTTATAGAATACGACTTGAGTAGTGTTTCAAAAACAGTTTGAGCTTCGTTATGAAAAGTGAATATTTCTGCATTCAAACTTTTTAATTTCTCATTCATCTCCATTAACGACTCGTAAACAAAACGCCAATGCCTTATATCACTGTCGTGGTAGGTCATTACCGAAGGTTCAAAAATATAAATCAGTAACAATGGCAACTTAGATTGTTGTGCATAATAAAGCGGTTCATGGTCAGTAAAACGCAAGTCACGTTTAAACCAAACCAAATTAATTTCCCGCTTTGTTGTAATTGCTTGAATATTGTTAATTTTAAAATGTAATGACTAAACAAAATATATAGCTCAATAGTTTTTGATGTCTGTTGAAAAATAAGACTATCTGTTAAGTAGTCGTAACTCCAAGATTAAATATAAAATCAATATTACCTTTTTTAGATGATTACGGCAACTAACACTCGGTAATGAATACGCCAAAGTTGGAGTTAGGGCAACCAAATACATCCTCGTTACACTTTCTATATTCACCTGTCTAGAAATAAAGTCTGCTAATCTATTTGCCAAACTACAAACCTTTGTTAAGTTTGTTATCATTAAAATAACTCCGCCATGCAAAAACTCTATACTTTTTTTATTGCAATTATTGTAAGTGCAAATGTTTTTGGGCAGGTACCAAATTGGGCTTGGGCGAGGAGTGCTGGGGGCACAGGAAGTGATGTTTCGTGGAATTGTACTATTGATTTAAATGGTAATGTCATTGTAGCAGGCGGCTTTAGAAGTTCAAGTATATTATTAGGATCTACGACATTAACAAATCCTAATCCGGGTAATTGGGATTATTTTTTAGCTAAATTCGATTCAAATGGTAATGTTATTTGGGCAAAAAGCGGAGGTGGAACAGATTATGATTATGCTAAATCATGCACAACAGACTCATATGGGAACATTATAATTACAGGTTATTTTGATAGTCCAGATTTTATGGTTGAAACTACAAGTTTAGTAACCTCTGGGTTAATCGATATCTTCATTATAAAGTATGACCCATCAGGGAATTTAATTTGGGCATTAAATGAAGGAGATTCTGGCAATGATTATAGTCTTGATTGTAAATCGGATTCATTAGGAAATTTCTGGATTACTGGTTACTTTGACAGTCCATCACTGAGTATTTCTGGATTTACATTTAATAACTCAGGAATTACTGATGCTTTTTTAGCAAAATACGATTCGAACGGTAATATTATATGGGCAAAAAAGGCTGGAGGAATAGGTACAGACGGCTCGACAAAATGTGCAATTGATAATAGTGGTAATGTAATTATAACCGGTAATTACTATGGACAAACAATAAATTTTGGAAATCAAAGTTTGACAAACACAAGCAATACTGGTGCCAATGATATTTTCATTGCAAAATATGACCCTTTAGGCAATTTTCTTTGGGTAAAAACCGCAACGAGTGTTGGAAGTGAATTTATAAATGGCTGTACAATTGATGTAAATGGGAATATTATAATTACCGGTTCATTCAATGCAATAAGCATAAGTTTTGGTGCATTGGTTTTGACAAATTTTTCTATTACAGATAATGATATTTTTATTACTAAATATAGTCAATCAGGTAATCCATTATGGACAAAAAGTATTGGAGGTATTGGAAATGATGCAGGTAGAAGTTGCACAACTGATGTTAATGGAAATATTATTATTGCAAGTGCATTTTCTAGTCCTTCAATTTCCCTTGGTTCAAATATTGTAAATAATACAAACTCTAGTACTACAGATATTTTAATTACTGAATTCGATAGTATTGGCAACTTACTTTGGACCAAAAGCACAGGAGGGATTGGTCAAGACAATGTTTTAGGTTGTTCAATTTCATCTAATGGAAGTATATATATAACTGGTTCGTTTTTAAGTCCTAGTTTAACATTTGGCAATGTTACATTGGCAAATGCAGACATTACGGGTTCAAACGCTGATATGTTTCTTGCAAAGTTAGCTGCAATTACCGTTGGCATTGAAGAAAATAATTTAGGTAACAATTATGTCACTATTTATCCCAACCCCTCAAAAGATAAGCTATACATCAATTGTAATTCAAACTATTCTAGTATACAGATGTATGATTTGGTTGGTAATGAAATGCAACCACAAATCAATAAAAGTGACCTTAAAATCAATGGCACTTTTAATTTTGAACTTTCTACTTTGCACTTGAATAGCGGAATTTACTTTATAAAAGTTACCGATTCAAATGGCAGAACGGAAGTAAGTAAAGTGGTAAAGGAGTAAATCCTTCATTAAAAAAAGCGGCTGCATCAATTGACACAGCCGCTTTTTTTATGTTTAATATTTGTAATTAATCTAACTTAAGAACCGCCATAAATGCACTTTGCGGAATATCTACACTGCCAACGCTACGCATACGTTTTTTACCTTCTTTTTGCTTTTCAAGTAATTTGCGCTTACGTGAAATATCGCCACCATAACATTTTGCTGTCACATCTTTACGCAAGGCACGAATGGTTTCGCGGGCAATAATTTTTGCGCCAATTGCTGCTTGTATGGGTATTTCAAATTGCTGGCGAGGAATTAATTCCTTTAACTTCTCACAAATCTTCTTACCAAAATTATGTGCATTGTCGCGATGTATCAATGCCGATAAAGCATCTACTTGTTCACCATTCAAGAGTATATCTAATTTTACCAATGAGCTTTCACGGTATTCTAATGGAGAATAATCGAATGATGCATAACCTTTTGAAATGGTTTTTAGTTTGTCATAAAAATCAAAAACCACCTCACCCAAAGGCAATTCAAAATTCAGTTCAACACGGTCTTGTGTCAGGTATATTTGGTTTTTAAGTATTCCTCTTTTAGTGATACACAATGTCATAATGCTACCTACAAAGTCGGACTTAGTTATGATTTGCGCTTTGATAAAAGGTTCTTCTACATAATCGATGCGAGAAACCTCTGGTAAATCGCTTGGATTGTTGACTACCAATTTTTCACCCTTAGTGGTATAGGCATAATAGCTCACGTTAGGCACAGTGGTTATAACAGTCATGTTAAACTCACGCTCTAAACGTTCTTGAATAATTTCCATGTGCAACATTCCTAAGAAACCGCAACGGAATCCAAAACCTAATGCTGCCGAAGCTTCTGGCTCCCAAGTAAGCGAGGCATCATTCAATTGCAATTTTTCCATTGAATAACGTAACTCCTCATACTCTTCGGTATCAACTGGGTAAATACCTGCAAACACCATTGGCTTTACATCTTCAAAACCTTGAATACCTTGCGCACAAGGGTTTTCTAATGTTGTAATAGTATCACCCACTTTTACCTCGCGTGCAGCTTTAATACCTGAAATGATATAGCCAACATCGCCAACCGATACTACATCACGAGGCTCTTGTTTTAATTTTAAAATGCCAATTTCATCGGCAATGTATTCTTTTTCGGTAGCAACAAATTTTACTTTGCTACCTTTTTTTATTTCACCATTTACTACTTTAAAGTAGGCAATAATTCCTCTAAAAGAATTGAAAACACTATCGAATATCAATGCTTGTAAAGGTGCGTTTTTATCGCCTTTTGGTGATGGAATTCTCTCTACAATTTGTTCTAATAAATCATGGACACCTGCTCCTGTTTTGCCACTGGCAGCCAAAATTTCTTCACGCTTGCATCCTAATAATTCAACTATTTGGTCTTTTACTTCCTCGGGGTTTGCACTTGGCAAATCAATCTTATTTAGAATTGGAATAATGGTTAAATCATTACCTAATGCTAAATATAAATTACTGATGGTTTGTGCTTGAATGCCTTGTGCTGCATCAACAACAAGCAAGGCTCCTTCGCATGCAGCAATAGAACGGGAAACTTCGTATGAAAAATCAACGTGACCAGGAGTATCAATGAGATTTAAAATATATTTCTTTCCATTTAATGTATAGTCCATTTGTATGGCATGACTTTTAATGGTGATACCACGCTCACGCTCTAAGTCCATATCATCAAGCACTTGCGCTTGTTGTTCACGCTTGCTAACAGTGTTAGTATATTCAAGAAGTCTATCAGCCAAGGTGCTTTTACCGTGGTCGATATGTGCAATGATGCAAAAATTACGAATGTGTTCCATGTATATTCAATCCTTTAAAAAAGGGATGCGAATGTAGCTAAAAATTTGATATTAAAACAAAAGCCGAATGAGGCAATGTAGCTTCATTCGGCTTTTATAAGTTAATGTATTTAGTTGTCCCTCAAAAAGTACTAATGCAATTAATCTTACTTTTCCTTTATGAAAAGTAACAAAAATCAAGGCTTCACCCTTTCTTTTGCTCCTACGTCGCAATTTTTCAAATCAAAGAAATTGCTACCATAAAGGTGATTTCCTCGTTCCTCGGAACTCCTTCATGGCTTAACGCAATTTCGTTGTATTGAAAAACCAGAAAGGCTGAGGCCCTTACAGCTTCGAAACAAGATGCAGGAAAACATAAAAAATTCAAGTTTACTAACTGTCTAATTTTTTAAAAATAAGTATGCAACATTTAATTTTGACATTCTTGATATTTTGGAATGACAAGCTAAAATTTGATATTAAACCCAGAATACGCATTAGAAATTCTATTACAACGCAAAACCCCTTCAAAATTTGAAGTAAACAACTTTTACTCATGCATCATATAATCAATATGATTTATTCGTAAAAGTTCATATTTTATTGGGCTTTGGCATTTCACTACGAACCTCTAACGCGTAATCTGGGTTAAAACAAAAGCCGAATGAGGCAATGTAGCTTCATTCGGCTTTGTAAAATTATTATTAAAACCTAATTGGTCAATAATCGCTTAACGGTTTCAGCAATCACTTTGCCTTCTGCTAAACCGGCTAATTGTTTGTTTGCTGCACCTATTACTTTTCCCATTTCGGCAGGATTAGTAACGCCCAAATCTGAAATTAGCTTTTTAATGCTTGCTTCAATTTCTTCGATACTCATTTGCTTTGGCAAATAATTTTCAATGGTAGCTGCTTGTGCTAATTCCACATCGGCTAAATCTTGTCGACCTTGTGTAATGTAAAGCTCTGCGGTTTCCTTACGCTGCTTCACCATTTTTTGTAATGCTTTGTTTTCAGCATCGCTTGTTATTTCACCACCAGATGTTTTCATTAATAGAACAGCAGATTTTATAGCACGTAATGCTTCCAATTTCGCTGCTTCCTTAGCTAACATTGCAGTTTTAATATCTGCATTAATTTTTTCTTCTAAAGTCATTTTATTAATTCTTAATCAATTTCTTGGTTGCGAATATAACACCGGAATTATCTTTTAATTGCACAAAATAAATTCCATTCGAAAAATGCTCAGTATCAATGGCTGAAAGTTCCGAATTTATTTTTCCAGAAGTAATTATCGAACCATCAATTTTAATGATACTATAACTAGTAACTGAACTAAGTTTAGTACTTATGAATACAATATTAGACGTAGGGTTTGGGTAAATCAAAAAGTCGTTTTCATTATTATTTAATTCATTGATTGAAGTAAGGTTTTGACAACTTAATGCTGAAGTAGCAAGCGAATTATGTAGTATTTTAACTGAATCAATTGAAGCCCGTATATTGTTGAAACAAGGATTTGGATAAGTAGAATTAAAGGTAGTTATAACTGCAGTTGTAATGTTTTTACATTGGTTTGGTTGCAATGTCATTGGCCCAAATGATTGTATGGTTCTTAAGTCGGCAGGAGTTTGTAATGTAGGATAAACCATACTAACTTCAGAAGAGTTGCAAGGAGAACCCGTATATGCATATTTAGAAGCCCAATTAGTTCCATCTTTCCATTTACCAGTCAAGTAATTATAGAAATGAGCTGCATTAGATGGATTGCCTTGAATGGTTGCATTGTTGGAATAAAATCCACCATATTTCATTTTTACAGGAACTCCATTTTCAACTGGAGTGCTTATTCCAGCAATAGCTGCGATAGGAATATTTGTACCGTAATCAGTATCTGAATTATCAGCGTTATAATAAATTGCTGCGTTACGAGTAGAATCATAACCAATATAATCATCAAATCCATCACCTAAATCGCTATCAGTCCAATATCCAATGTAAAAATTATTATAAATTGTGTCGCTTTTGTTGGTAATGTTATAATTATAAAAAGTAGTATTGTTTAATACATTATTTGTTGTAAAAGCATAGGCCATAACTTGAACTTCAACACCCAAAGCTCTTGCTTGACTTTCGGTATGAATGTTTCCAACATCATTGATAACCCACCAAATAGCCTGATCACCATTTATTTTTGGATAGTCTCCATTTGTTGGGTCATAAATTCCATTGTTATTTACATCAACAAATGGCGCCATATCTCTATTGATAATACCACCACCAACATTATTACCCTTTGCTGGCCATGTTGAAATTGCTAAGGATGGTGATGTAGGATTTGCAATATGACTTTGTATTTGTGCTTTAGTTACTTTCCAATGTCTATCATAAAGATTACAAATAGTAGAAGTTGTTTGCCCAGAAGTATCTAAAGGGCCGGGCCAAAAATCATTGCCAGTTTGTCTATAGGTTTGAGCAGCAAGATGTATTTGTCCTCCAGCATCTATTCCACCTAACCAAAGGCTACTTGCAAACATAGTATGATGTCCTGATCCTTTAGGCACCTCATATTTGGCGGTTCCTAATCCTTGGTCCCACCACATGTCGCCACCGCCAAGTATTCTGGCTCTAACATTGTTGACATCTAAATCCATTTGCGCTGTTGCAGGTAAGCAAGTTTGTGCTTTTGCAATAAAGTATGGAAACAAAAAAGTTAATAGTAAAATTTTTTTCATGTTCGTATATTTTAATTGATTACCCAAATATAAATAATAAAAATAAATTCCGCATTGTAAATTATTTCAATGGTCAAATTTTGCAACATAGTTGTCAATTTAATATTGAAAATGGGAAATAGAAAAGTATATTACTACTTTATTGCATCATACAATAAATCTTGAATTTTAGTTCTGAGACTTAAATCGACCAACTTGTGATTATCGGTAGTAGGATTAATTCTATTACTAAGAAATACATATACTAAGCCTGTTGTTGGGTCGGCCCAAGTGAAAGTGCCAGTAAATCCGCTATGCCCAAAGCTTTCTAGTGATGCAAGTTTGCTACATGGAGAGTCTTTTTTAGGATTTGGCTCAGGCTTATCAAAACCTAATCCTCGTCTATTATTACCTTCTTTACAGAATTGACATTTAGTAAATTCATTTACAGTATTTTTAGAAATATAAAACTCGCTTGCATATTGTCCTTTGTTCAAAAACATTTGCATAATTTTTCCAATATCATTTGCATTCGAAAAGATACCAGCATGCCCTGCAACACCTCCCATCATAGCCGCTCCTTGGTCATGCACATAACCATGAACTAGTTGCTTTCTGAAGAGTGAATCATTTTCTGTAGGAATAATTTTATTGCGGTTATATTTTTTTAATGGCATGTATGTAGTGTATGGCATACCTAATTTGCTATATATTTTATTCGTAAAATTATCTAATGTAGAATTCGATTGCGTTTCTATAAACTCTTTGGCAAAATAAAAGCCCATGTCGCTATACAAATATTTTTTTTCAGGCTCAAGTTGGGAGTTTAAAATACGTTTATAAATAGTGTCGACATAATTCTTATTGATAAACATGCTATCGGCAACTTGAATTAAAAAAGTATCAGTTTTAAACTTGCTGTAAACTTTATATTTTGTGAATGATGTATCGATGCTTTCTTTCCAAAAAGGGATGTATGGTTTTAGTTTTCCTTGGTGTGTTAGTTGGTCACGAAATGTAAGTGACGATTTGTTGGTACCTTTTAAACTTGGTAAATATTTAGCATAGGTATCATCTAAACTAAACTTCTTTGCATCATATAACTCCATGAGAGAAACAGTTGAGGCAAGAATTTTAGTTAATGATGCAACATCATATAAATCTGAAATGGATACTTTTCTGTTGTCAGTTGTTGAAACAGTACCAAAACTTTTATTGTAAATAACATTACCATTTTTTGAAGCGTATACTTGACAACCGGGCATAGCACCTTGCTTTATAGCATCCAAAATAAGTTCATCAATTTTATTCAATTTAGATGCATTAACTCCAATCTCATAAGGCATAGCATAATGATTTCGAATTGGTTTCCCAATGCTAATTCCAGAATTTAATTTAAAATGAGGAAGTACTGAGATGGGCAATTTTCCTGGTGAATCGACACCTCCAAAGATTAATTCTGCTGCAATTTCTTCAGTTATGTCATTCTCTTCATAGGGCATTATAATAGCATCTAATAATTCTGCATCAACAAACTTACTGAGGGAATATGGGTTTGCCATTAAGTTCATAACCACTTTTGAGCACTGACTTATTTCATGAACAAGAGCAACAGTTTCTATTCCGACATTAAAATTATTCTCAGATTTTTTAGTTGCATTTTCAATTGAAACTAATACTAAATTATACCTACTTAAACTTCTAGTAATCGAATCTCTTAATACGTCATTAAATTTATTTGGTAAATGAAAGTGAGAGGCTTTTGTATATAAATCAACTGTATTTTGAAATTCACTGTTCACGGTTTCACCAATAACTAAGGTAGCAATATTTAAGGTATCTAGTCGCTTCAAAGGCAATATATTTTTTTTATTAGAAAGCAGCGTTAATGCATTCATATATAATTTCTTCACGAGCCACCTTGATGAATCAGAATTTAAGTCTTGTTCAATATTTTGCAAATTAATTGGTTCATATGCAAATAAACCAGCTTCTTCTTTAAAATATAAAATACGCTTAACATGCTCATCAATTTCTTCCATAGAAATAAGACAACTATCATAAGCTTCCTTAATCATTTTTACTGCGGTTGGCACATCTTCAGGAAATAGTAGCACATCATTACCTGCCAATAAAGCCTTAAGGTCAACTTCACCTGGCTTGAAATTACTTGCTACACCTTTCATGTCTAATGCATCTGTAAAAATTAAGCCTTTAAATTTAAGCGAATCACGCAACAAGCTGGTAACAATATTTTTTGAAATAGATGCCGCTGAAAATTTTGTAGTATCCAAAATTGGAATGTTGATATGTGCTACCATCATACTCTGCATGCCACTATCAATAAGCATTTTGAAAGGAAAAAGCTCTAAACTATCAAGCCTACTTTTAGTGAAATTTAGGATAGGCAATGATTTATGTGAATCAACATCAGTATCGCCATGACCAGGAAAGTGTTTGCCAGAAGCCATGATGCCATTGTCTTGCATACCATTCATATATGCACAGGCTTTAAGAGCAACATTTTTTTTGTCTTCACCAAAGCTTCTGTAACCAATTACTGGATTTAAGGGATTGCTATTTACATCTGCCACAGGAGCGAAATTAATGTGCATACCAATTCTATCGCAATCGGCAGCAATTTGTGTACCCATGTCATAGATAAGTTCATTATTTTGGATGGCACCTAGTGTAAGTTGTTTTGGAAAAGAAATGGTACTGTCAAGCCTCATCCCCAAACCCCATTCGCCATCAATAGCAATAAATAAAGGGACTTTAGAATAATTCTGATAATAATTTGTTAGCGCTGCCTGTCGGATTGGGCCTCCTTGAAAAAAAATGAGGCCACCTATTTTATAATTTTCAACTAATTTTTTTATTGCGTCTACATGATCTTGAGTACGATTGCTATAAGCTGCTACCATAAAAAGCTGACCAATTTTCTCCTCAATAGTCATATCATCAAAAACATGCTTTGCCCAATTTACTTGTGGGTATTCTTTTCTTAGACTAATTGTATCGGGTTTAAGAACAACAGGTTTACTTTTGACCTTCTTTTTTTTTACAACTTTCTTTTTTTTCTTCTTCTTTTTTCGCTTCAAATTAGAGTTGTAATCAATGATGTTCACAAATTTATTTCTATACTCAGAGGCTATGCCAGCAAAGGCGAATAAGAAGCAGAATATAAATATTTTGAGATTACAAATACGAAACATAATTTCGTAAATATACCTCTAGGCATAAACAATTATTTTACCTAATAAATTAATTTTCAACAAAGAATTATTAAGAAGTATGCTGATGCAAACAAGTTATCATTCACCTATATCTTCATTCCATAAATCTGGATTTTTAGAAATGAAATTTTCCATCATTTCAACACATTCAGGTAAATTTAAGTCAATTACTTCAACCCCATGACTCATCATAAATTCTTTTGCTCCTGAAAACGTTCTTGACTCACCAACAATTACCTTTTTTATTTTGAATTGTACAATGGTACCTGCACACATGTAGCAAGGCATAAGTGTAGAATATATAGTTGTGTTTTTATAATTTCCTATACGACCTGCATTGTTTAAGCAATCCATTTCTCCATGCAATATTGGATTTTTTTCTTGCACTCTTTTATTGTGTCCTTTAGCCACCAATACTCCATCCTTAATTAATACTGAACCAATTGGAATACCGCCTTCTTGAAGACCTTTTTTAGCTTCATCAATGGCAAGTTGCATGAATTTGTCCATTAGTTCAATGTATTATTTAGTGAATAATAATAAGTAATATAAATATTATACTTTTTTCCTTTGTGCATCTACAACTGCAATAGTAACCATATCAACAATTTCGCGAACAGTGCTACCAAGTTGTAAAATATGAACTGATTTTTTTAAACCTAGTAATATTGGTCCAATGGCTTCTGCACCTCCTATTTCTTGAATTAATTTATAGGCAATATTTCCTGATGCTAAATTAGGAAATATAAGGGTGTTAGGGCGTTCTTTAGCCAAAACAGAGAATGGGAACTGCTCTTTTAGTAAATTAGTATTAAGTGCAAGGTTAGCTTGTAATTCTCCGTCAACAATCACATTGGGATGTTTTTCGTGAAGAATTTTTACAGCGTCGCGTACCGTTTTTGTTTCAGAATTTTCAGAAGAACCAAAGTTAGAATAAGAAAGCATAGCTATACGAGGTGTAATGCCAAATTCATACACTGCTTCAGAAGCAAGGAGCGCAATTTCAACGAGCTGTTCTGAAGTTGGATTTAAATTGAGTGTAGTGTCAGCAAAAAATAAAGGGCCTTGCTTTGTCATCATTAAATACATTCCAGCAACTCTTTTGCAATTGTCTTTCATTCCGATAATTTCAAGAGAAGGACGAATGGTATCTGGATATTTTCTTGTAAGTCCAGAAATAAGTGCGTCAGCTTCACCAGTTTCAACCATCATATTACCAAAGAAATTACGCTCATTCATTATTTTGCGCGCCTCAAATTGGGTATAACCTCTTCTGCAACGTTTTTCAAAAAATAAATCGCCATAATAATTTCTTCTCACATCTTCTTTCCTACAATCAACAATTTTAGTGTCACCTAAATCAATGCTATAACTTTCAGCAAGCGCCTTAATTTTATCAATATCTCCAAGTAAAATAGGTATTGCAATGCCTTCGTCTTTTACTTGCATTGCAGCTTTAAGAATTTTATAATGGTCAGCTTCAGCAAATACAACTCTTTGAGGATCCTGCTTTGCACGCATTTGAATGTTTTTCATGAGCTTATTATCTAGCCCCATTCTATTTCTTAAATCATTGTCATAAGCATCCCAATCAGTTATTTTTTTACGTGCAACTCCGCTATTAATTGCAGCTTTTGCAACTGCAGGTGCTACCGTTGTTATTAATCTTGAATCAATTGGTTTTGGAATTATATAATTCTTACCAAATGATAGGTTTTTTGCACCATAGGCAAGGTTAACTGTATCAGGAACTACTTCTTTAGCTAAATTTGCAATGGCATAAACTGCAGCTAATTTCATTTCTTCATTAATGCAGGTTGCTTGCACATCTAAAGCTCCTCTAAATATAAAAGGAAAACCTAATACGTTATTTACTTGATTAGGATGGTCACTTCTACCGGTAGCCATTATAATATCTTCTCTACTTGCAATAGCGTCCGCATATGAAATTTCTGGAGTTGGATTAGCAAGCGCAAAAACTATTGGGTTGGCTGCCATACTAATAACCATTTCCTTACTCACTACATTTGCTTTTGAAAGCCCAACAAATACATCGGCATCTTTAATAGCTTCGGCTAAATCATTGATATTTCGTTTGGTTGCAAATAGTATTTTTTGTTCATCCAAGTCAGAGCGGTCTGCACGAATAACACCTTTACTATCGCACATTACTAAATTTTCTGGTTTTGCGCCAAGAGCAAAATAAAGTTTTGCGCAAGAAATTGCAGAAGCACCGGCACCATTAAAAACTATTTTTACTGCATCAATTTTTTTACCAACTATTTCAAGAGCATTTAATAAAGCTGCACCTGTTATTATAGCCGTACCATGCTGGTCGTCGTGCATGATAGGAATTTTTAGTTCAGCCTTTAATCTTCTTTCAATTTCAAAACATTCGGGAGACTTAATGTCTTCTAAATTTATTCCTCCAAAAGTTGGCGAAATTGCTTTTACAGTGCTGATAAATAGTTCAACATCTTTGGCATCTACTTCAATATCGAATACATCAATATCTGCAAAAATCTTAAATAATAAACCTTTACCTTCCATTACTGGTTTAGAAGCTTCTGGTCCTATGTCACCAAGTCCTAAAACAGCAGTTCCGTTTGATATTACTGCAACTAAATTTCCTTTGGCAGTATATTTATATACATCATCAACATTTTCTGCAATAGCTAAACATGGGTCTGCTACGCCGGGAGAATAAGCTAACGATAAGTCTCTCTGAGAACTTGTAGGCTTGGTAGGTATTACTTCGATTTTACCGGGGCGACCTTGAGAGTGATAATCTAATGCTTCTTGTTTCTGAATCTTAATCATAATTACAATTTATCGTGATGCGAAAATAGAAAATGAGTTTAGATTTCGTAGTAGTTTTTAATAAAGTTTTAAACCCTATTAAATAACTAAAAGAATAGCTACTTTATTTTTTTAAGCTATTATGGTTTTTAAGTTAGGATATCATATTCTGTTATTAAGGTAATTATTTGACTTTAAAACTGATATATGTGAAGCATTAAATATGAATTTTCATTTATTCATAGTTTTAATTGATAACATTCTAAATAATTTTATTTTAATCCCTTTGCAGCACACGTAATCCTCTTGGTAGCTATATTTCTTTTCATATCCATAACTAGTTAGATTACTTAAATTATTCAATCTTTATTTATCTTAAAAAAGTATTAAAAATAATTTTTTTTAGAAAAGTAACTTTCAAAATACTGTTGTAAAGTCAGAGGTAAAGTAGTGGCAAAGACATGTGTGTTTGTTCCTGTCATACATCTATCAAGAGCAATCAGATGTGTGCTTGTTTCTGTCATACATCTGCGTGAAACAAACAGAAGTGTGTTTGTTTCTGACACAAATCAGTTAAGTGAAAACAGATGTGTGTTTGTAACTTCTTTTCAATCGTCAAAGTCTTCTGCATTAAAATTAGTATTTGTTTTACTTGAGTTTGATACTAATTTTAATATGTCTGCTAATTCCTTTTCAGAGAAAACTCTCCATTGTCCGATAGCGATATTTTTAATACTAATGTTCATAATTCTTACACGTTTAAGTTTTCTTACTTCATAACCAAGATAGTTGCACATTCTTCTTATTTGTCTATTTAAACCTTGGGTAAGAATTATTCTAAAAACATTTGAGCTTAATATTTCTACTTTACATTTGTTTGTAATTGTGCCAAGCATTGGAATTCCATTCGACATTTTTTCTACAAACCATTCATTTAATGACTTGTCGACTGTAACAACATATTCCTTTTCATGATTATTGCCCGCCCTTAAAATTTTATTAACGATGTTACCATCATTGGTTAAAAAAATAAGCCCTTCCGATTCTTTGTCTAACCTTCCTATCGGGAACATTCTTTTGGGATGATTTATAAAACTAATAATATTGTTTTTTATTTTTAAGTCGGTAGTGCAAATAACACCCACAGGCTTATTGAAGGCTATATAGATATTATCTGCTTTGCTTTTTATTTTTTCAAAATCAAGCATCACAACATCATTTGCATAAACTCTATTTCCAAGAATTGCAACTTTATTATTGATCATTACTCTACCTTCAATAATAAATTTTTCAGCTTCACGCCTCGAACAAGCACCCGTATCACTAATGTATTTGTTAATATTTATTCCTTCTTGGTTATTTTGCTTCATGCAGAGTTGAAATAATTAATTGTTTCAATAATACTGAAAATGCAATTGCAAACAATTTTTGAAAATGAATTTATATATTTGATTAATGAGAATAAGTAGGTTATATATTTTGCTTTTCCTAAATATTTGTTTTAGCTATGAAAAAGTATGTTGTCAAGATTTTCATTTTAGCAACTTAACACAAAGTAGAACCTATTATAATCCGGCTAACTGTGGAAATTTTGTTGAAGATTATAAATTAGTGTGGTTACAGAAATCAATATGCTACTGTGCCTGTTGGGTATAACACATTTTTAGCGTCGATTGAATCAAAACATAAGAACAAATCATTTGGACTTACTATGCTGAATGATAAGGCTGGAGATGCGAGTTGGCAGATTACACAAATTATTATACCATTTAGTTTAAGGTTTAATAATTATTTAAATACAGGAATAAATTTGGGAATTGGTGCAATGCCAGCCTTAAGTATACTTTCATTTGATCCGAATAGGCTTTACTATAATAATCAATTTAATGGTGATAGTTTTGACAGTGGGAATAGTTCAGGAGAAAATTTCAATTCAAACCGAAGCTCTTACATGAGCACTAATTTTGGTGTAACCTTGGGTTACGCAATTACCAAAAAAATAAAATTGGAATCGGGTTATTCTTATAAACTTAATTCGTACTTCTTTAAGAAAATAAATACGAGCAAGAACTCCATCGGAAATTTACAGAATTATTATTTGAATGCCTTGCATACATTATCTGAGACTAATTTTTTTAATTATGAATTGAATTATTCTTCACAGAGAAAATATAAGCAATTGATTATTTCAGCAATTTATACGCATCTTTTTTCTAAGAACAGCAAACTAACCTCATTTAAAATGGGTAGCGGCATTCGCATTAATGATGCATTTATTATTTATACTGGTTTAACAATTAATAAAACAGAAATCAACTTTAGCTACGATATAAACTATTCTGGATTTAATAGGGCTACCAATAGTTTAGGCGCTGCAGAAATTATGGTTTCATACAAATTTTTTAAAACCAAAGAGTTTAAATCTAATTTGCAAACATGCCCAGTTTACTTTTAAAAAAAATCTAGTAACGTAACCACTTAGCTAATTCTTTGTAGGTGATTTTTTTTCCGTACATCAAAATGCCTGTTCTGTATATTTTACCAGCAAACCAAGTAGTAAAAATAAATCCGAGTATAAGCATTACTGAAGATAGAATTAAATCAAAAATTGGTACACCAAATGGAATTCGTGCCATCATAACAATTGGTGAGGTAAACGGAATTATTGAGAACCAAAAAGCCATCTTACTAGTTGGGTTAACAACTACTTGCTGAGAAATAATAATGGCTAATACAAGCGGAATTGTAAGAGGTAACATAAATTGTTGAGTATCAGTTTCACTGTCAACAGCGCCACCAATTGCGGCGAATAATGCACCGTATAGTAAGTATCCGCCAAGAAAATAAAATATAAACATTCCAATTAATAATGGAATATTTAATGTAGACAGCATTTCAGAAAGTTCATCAGTATTTACATTTTTCATTGCGTTATTTTCTTGAATAGGAGCATTACTTTTAAAGGTTTCTTCTATTGCTTTTACGTTAGCTGCATCGTACTTTTTTTCTGAAATAAATTTGCTTCCTACGCTTGAAATAACTGCTATGAGCACAACCCACAATAAAAATTGTGTTAACCCTACTAAAGCAACGCCAACAATTTTGCCCATCATTAATTCAAATGGCTTTACCGAAGAAATAATTACCTCAACAACTCGATTAATTTTCTCCTCCATAACTCCACGCATAACTTGGGCTCCGAACAAGAAAATAAAAATATAAATAAGCATTCCACCTGCAAAACCTAGTCCAGTATTGAGTTCTACACTGCTTCTTTCTTCAGTGCCTGTTTCATTTAATTTTGATGTTGATGCATTTATTTTTGTTTTTATTGCTGAAATTTTATCGCTTGTAATACCTGAAGCTACTAGTTTATAGTTTTCTAACAGTTTAGATATATTGTTTTTGATATACTCTTGAGAGCTTATTCCAGGCTGCTTTTTATAAAATATTTGAATGCTTTGAGAGTTGATAATATTAAAAGGGATGTATACTATTACGTTGTATTTTGTTTTATAAAACTCTTTTTTTGCTTCTAAAATTGATTTGTCATCATAAAAGAACTGCATATTTTTTGCATTCTCCAATTTTCCTCTAAACAAATTTACTTCATCAATAACTTGCACTAGTTGAACTTCTTCGGGCACTAACGCAAGCATAAAACGCGCAAAAAATATTCCAGCAAATAAAATAGGCCCAACTAGCGACATTATAATAAAGGAGCGCTTCTTAACCCTCGATAAATATTCCCTTTTGATTATTAGTGAAATTTTAGACATGCCTTATTTTTTTTCGAATTGATTATTTAATACTGAG
>JBEIDK010000008.1:0-48345 GCA_040383485.1 Flavobacteriales bacterium | reverse complement strand
TTATGCTATGCTACAAGGCAAAACTAAGTTGTTATAATACAACACCACTTTGTTATATGCAGTATTAATATTGTTGTATGGCAAAACCACTTTGTAGTATTACATTACCGTTTTGTTTTATAACCATACCTCTTTGTTGTATTACAATGTGGCTTTATAGTATGCCAAAATCTCCTTGTTGCATTACATTGCCACCCCCGCTACTGCAAACGTCCTCGTTTGTGGCAACATATTCCATAAGGCAGAGCCTTGCGGTAGCGGCGAATGACTTACTTTGTTTTGAAATGGAAATTGTTTGGGTCAGTTTTGAAACTGACGTTTAGCGCGGCGTGTCAGAGACATACGCCGAACGGCATACTACGAAGAACTGTTTGTAGGCTAGTACAACTCTTTTTTTTGTGCCTTTCATATGCCTTTAAATTTCTACTTTGGATATACCACTCCTAAATTTATGTTGTAGTTCAATTTATTTATAAATTCACCAAATATTCTTCAGTAATTAAATATGAAATACATATTATTATTTTTGGTAAGCTACTTTTTAGTTGTTAGCTCAGTTTATTCACAACTCACTTTAAAACCATTTGACCTTGCAGATGAATCATTGCCAAAATGGGCAAAGGAAATGTATGGTGATGACCCCAATGTTTTTGAAGTTGATGAAGGTTTTGAGAAATATATGGAGGCCAATAAAGAACAAAAGAATAGGCATACTGCTTATTATTTTCATTGGCGTAAATATGTAGCGCCGTACATTCAACAAAACGGAAAAATACGCTTTCCTACTCTTGCTCAGCGGCAAGAAAGTCTAGAAAGAAATAAGAAACTTGCACAGACTTCAACTTCAAGTCAAGTACAAGATTGGAGTTTTGTTGGTCCCGAAAGAAATTACAAAGCACGTTATAATAACGCTGATACCATTGCGCAAATTTCATGGCATGCAAATATGTATTGCATTGACCAATGCCTAAGTAATCCGAATGTTTTATATGCTGGTGCCGAAAATGGAGGCGTTTATAAAACAACCGATAAAGGATTGCATTGGCAATATATTTCGAAGTTCGAAGACATGACAACCGTTACTGCCATTGCTGTTAGCCCAAATAATCCAAACGAAGTAATTGTATGCTCCGATTATCAAACCTATAAAACAATTAATGGAGGAGTTTCTTGGAGCGCTTCAATTCCTAATCTCCAGAATAAACAGGTTTATCAATTTTTGTACAGTCCGAGTAATTTTAATATGATTTTTGCAGCTACCCAAAATGGTTTGTATCGTAGCATGAATGCTGGCAATACATGGTCTTTAATATTCAGTGGCGAGTGTCAATCAGTTGCTATACAAACCAATAATGCAAGTAAAGTATTTGCATTGCAATATGATGCCACTTCAAAAATCGCATCGTTTTACAAATCACTTGATAGTGGCTTAACATTTACAATTAAGCCTACAGGATGGTTTACTGTGCCAACAGCTGATGCAGGACTTATAAGAAGTTATGGCGGCAGAATAGCCGTTACGCAGGCAGACACCAATAGAGTTTATGTATTGTTAGTTGGCGAAAGTCAAAGTACAGCCCAGTTGCAGTTGAATGGGCAAATAGGAGTTTATAAAAGTACCGATGGCGGTGAAACATGGAGTAATCCGCATGGTACAATTGGTGCACCATACAACGCTGCTACGCATCCTAACATGATGACATTTTCAGGTGCAAATGATACTTATAACCAAATATATTATAATACTACAATAGTTGCTTCGCAACTAGATGCTGATAAAATTTTGATAGGCGGAATGAGTATGTGGCAGAGTATTGATGGGGCGGCTACTTATACACCTGTTGGTGGTTACATTGGTAATGTTGGTTTGGTGCATCCCGACAATCAAGAATTTAAAATTTATAAAACGTCTGCAACTACCGAAGAAATTTGGTTTGCAAATGATGGAGGAATAAATTATAGTACAGATTTTGTTCAAACGCATGATAGTAGGTGCAATGGCTTATATGGCAGTGCTTTTTGGGGTTTTGACCAAGGTTGGAATGATGATATTTTAGTTGGCGGACGTTATCACAATGGCAATTCTGCTAGGAGAGATGGATATGCCAATGGCTCGTTTCAGCAGTTAGGTGGCGGTGAAGCTGCAACAGGTTACGTAAATTATAGTAATGAAAAGAAAACTTATTATAGCGATATTGATGGAGTAATATTACCAGATACACTAAATGGAATTGCCAAGGGTTTTTCTGTTGCTGAAGATCCAAATGAAAGCTATGCAGATAATGCAAGTTCAAGAATAATGTTTGATTGGGATTATTGGAATATGGCTTATATGGGTAAAGATAACTCAATATTAAAAAGTACTAACGGAGGCAGCTCCTATAGCTTATTAAAACAATTTGGAACGAACCCAGCCGACAAAATTTTCTGGATTGAACAAAGTAGGGCTAACACAAATTATATATACGTTCAACAAATAATCAATAATATAAGTAAGTTGTTTAAAACAATGGATAGAGGGCAAACATGGTCAAGTATTAATTTGCCTCAATCTCAACGCGAACTTAATTTTACACTGAGTTATAACCATGAAAATGAATTATGGATTTCTTATCCGCAAGGTGCTAATGGTAACAAGGTTTATCATTCAATAAATGGCGGTTCAACATGGACAAATCTTACAACAAATACGCTTAATGGTTTAGACATTAAATGTATGTCGCATCAATACGGAACAAATGGGGGAGTTTATCTTGCTAGTTTTCATGGTCCTGTTTTTTATAGAAATAGTATTTTGAACGATTGGCAAATTGTTGGAAATAACATACCTCATATTTCATATCCACTAAGGGTAGTGCCATTTTATAGAGACTCAAAACTAAGATTAGCAACAGCACATTTAGGAATATGGGAGAATGCACTTTATGAACCATCACAGTTGGTTGCCGACTTTTCGGCCAACTATAAAAAGTTTTATTGCCCTGGAGATACGATAAGTTTTGTGCCGCATTGCGTATCTTCTTCAAATGCTACCTATTTATGGAAGTTTGAAGGTGCAAGCCCATCAACTTCAACTGCTATGTATCCTAAGGTTATATATAACACAGTTGATAGTTTTAATGTTACATTAATAGTTACTGATAATAACATCGTTGATTCTATAACTAAAATTAATTTCATAACCACCACTCAAAATGGAAACTTTCCACTGAATGCAAATTTTGAAAATGGAAGCTTTAGCAATGAATGGAAATTGCAAGGTACAGGCACATCTCCTAGTAATTGGACTATCAATAATAATTTAGGAGCATTTGGTAGTAGCAGTAAATGTATGTTTAATGATAATTGGACATATGATGCGCAAGGTAAACATGATGCCATTTGGACGGAAAAATATGATTTTACCAATGTAGTGGATGCGAGGCTATCATTCGATGTTGCCTATGCGCCTTATGGAGGAAATTATAGTGATACGTTAGAGGTGTTAATTTCTAGTGATTGCGGAGCAACATTTAATTCAATATACAAAAAGGGCGGAGTAGAACTTTCAACTGCATCGGCAATTTCAAGCGCAATATTCATACCTAGTAGCACTCAATGGAGAAAAGATACTTTAGATATTTCTGACTTAGCCAATACTAATGAAACGGTAATTTCTTTTGTGAACATTGGTTGGTATGGACAGCCAATTTATATAGATAACATTAACTTAGTTGCAAATCTTACTAGTGTAAAAGAAAAATATTTAAGCCCATCTATGTTTATATATCCAAATCCTCTGAGTGAAAAAATGTTTGTACATTTAAATAGTAATGAAGCAATATCGGGTAGTATAGAAATTCTAAATTATTTAGGTGAGATAATCATTCAAACTTCAAAATTAAGTTCTAGAAATGAGTTTGATTTAACTAATATTTCTAACGGGATTTATACTGTTGTTTTTAAGAATAGCATGGGTATTAAGCTAACCAAGAAGGTTGTGGTTTTGCACTAAAAAAGCAAATGTAATTTCTTATGCAATTAACTAAGTAAACAAGATTAAGTTCAATGATTTTTTTCATCAGTTGTAATACAATATATTAACCCTATTCAATTGTTTTATTTTATAATACCATTCCTTAGTATTCAACAATAATATTTATAAATTTGAAGCTTAAATTTTCTTTTAAAATGAAAAAAATACTCCTTTCAATATCTCTTTTTTTGTTTGTGAACTCAACATTTAGTCAAGATTCAAAAATACCTTCAACTACAATAGAACAATCTTTTTTAGTTGGTAAATACACAGTAAAATATACCGTTGATAATAGGAAGGCTACTCGTTTTCCGAAGTTAGATATTATGAGTCAAGAGCATGGAACAGTTGTTATAGATATTACCATTGATAAGTATGGAAATGTAACCAATGCTACTCCTAACGTACCATTGTCCGACACAAAAAGTACCTACCTTACCACCAAGGCTAAACAAGCTGCCGAGACTACTCATTTTGACACTTCTCCTACAACTCCTTTAAAAACAAAAGGAACAATGAGTTTTACGTTTTAATAATTTGTAAATTATTTTTAGGTAAGTAGTCTAGAAAAATGTATCATAAGATAATTGCATAATTTTTAAATAATAATTGTTATATTTTTAATGTTGCAGTCGCGCATACACCTAATAATTTTTTTATTACTACCTTATCTCAATGCGTTTACTCAAGAGAGTTTGAAACAAACCATAAGAGGAGTAGTTATTGATAAACAAACTCAGCAGTCATTACCATCAGCGGTTTTAATTTTATCTTCTGTTTCTCCAAACTATACAGTGGCATCTGATTTAGAGGGTAGGTTTAGATTTGATAATATTGTTATTGGACGCCATACACTTATTGTAAAATATATCGGGTATAAAGAAATGGCCTTACCAATTTTACTTAACGCTGGCAAAGAAGTAGTATTAACCATTGAGTTAGAAGAGAATGCAGAACAATTAAAAGAAGTTGTTATTAGTGCCAATAGCGATAAGAGTAAAGCTTCAAATGAAATGAGTGCAGTAAGCACCAGAATGATGAGTATGGAGGAAAGCAATAGGTATGCAGGAACCAGAAATGATCCTGCACGAATGGCTGCAAATTTTGCTGGCGTTTCTGGTGGTAGCGACCAACGAAATGATATTATTATAAGAGGAAACTCTCCATCCAATTTGCTATGGCGATTGGAAGGCGTAGATATTCCAAATCCAAATCACTTTGCTGTAAATGGAGCAAGCAGCGGCCCAATCAGTATCTTAAATAATAATTCACTTGCCAATAGTGATTTTAGTACTGGTGCATTTGCTGCCGAATATATGAATGCTACCAGTGGTGTTTTTGACTTGAAGATGAGGAATGGCAATAATGAAAAGAGAGAATATATAGCACAAATTGGAGTAAATGGCGTTGAGTTGGGTGCAGAAGGACCAATATCGAATTCAAAAAAATCAGCTTCTTATATGGTAAATTATCGCTATTCAAACTTAATAGTGATGCAAAAATTAGGTGTTAACTTCGGTTCTGGCTCAACACCAGCCTATCAGGATGGATCCTTCAAGGTGTTATTTCCACTTAAAAAAGGTAATATTTCTATGTTTGGTATAGCTGGTAAGAGTGATATTTCATTGCTTGCTAGAAATGAAAAACCAGGAGATGTTTTCCGAACATACTACTTCGATTATATTTACGGTGGTAATATGTATGCAACAGGTATAAATTATAATTATCAATTAAATAAAAAAGGCTTTCTTAAGTTTACGCTTGCGCAAGGCAATGAAGGTATAGATAATAAAACCGATAGTAATAATGCAACTCTCACCAAACAATTTATTTATGAAAGGCAGCTTTTTATTAAAAGAAAAACTTCCTTTAATGTTATATTGTCTCAAAAATATAATAGTCGATTTACTCTAAAGCTAGGAGCATTAAACGATTTACTTGCTTATGAGTTAAATACTTCAAAATACCTTAATGGAGATAAAAATTTAAAAAGGATTTTATTTGAAACTACGGGTAAATCTTTTTTAAACAAATCGTTTATAGAAGGAATTTATAAGCCTAATGGATTAGTAACAATTTATCCAGGTGTAAGTTTTTTATATTTAGCCTTTAATAATACCTATTCAATTGAACCACGTCTTTCTATTCAATATGTAATTGATGATAAACAGAGTATGTCAACAGGCTTCGGAATTCATTCAAGAATGCCCGATTTAACGCTATTAAATGTTAGTGCTACAAATTTCGATGGAACAAAAAATTTTACTAATAAAAATTTAAACTTTTATAAAGCGGCCCATTTTGTTGTGGCTTACAATAATAATATAACAAGTAATTTTAGAATTAAAGCAGAAACATATTATCAATATTTGTATCATATACCAATTGAACAAAGGCCTAGTAGTTTTTCATTTATTAATGCTGGGGCCAATTTCGGGATTCCACTAAATGATAGTTTGGTAAACAAAGGTACTGGTACAAATTATGGCATTGAGTTTACTGCTGAGAAATTTTTCAGCAAAACTTGGTATTTTCTTTTAACTGGTTCATTATTCAATAGTACATATAAAGGAAGCGATGGCATTAGCAGAAGCACAGCATTTAATAATAAAGTTGTTTCAAATTTTTTAATTGGTAAAGAGATTAGACTAAATCAAAAAAACAGTTTAGCACTTGATTTTAGAGGAGTTTATGCCGGAGGCAGAAGAGCTACACCAATTAATTTTAATGCATCACAAAAAATTGGGAGAACAGTTTACTTCGAGGATAAAGCCTGGAGTAACCAATTGAAAGATTATATTCGATTAGATATTAAAATTGCATTTAAACATAATGTAAAACACGTTACACATGAAATTGCTATTAGTGCAGAGAATATAACTAATCGTGCCAATTTGTTTGCATTAGAGTATGATGCAGCCAACAATAGACAAATTGAATTGACGCAACTAAAGCTATTTATTGTTGGTTTTTACAGAGTTAATTTTTAGTGATTTTGTTTTTATTTATCTACTTTCATAAATAATTATGATTCGTTTTTTTAAGAAGCTTCTTCCTTTTAATGTTGCAATAAACATGCTATTACTTCTTGTTATACTGATATTGCTATTTCATTTTTTAGTCTTACTTCTTGTAATTCCATATAATATCGTTTGGGCAGGTAAAATAAATACTGTTCAAGAGATGTATGTGTTTGAAAGTATTTCAATAGTAATTAATACACTATTATTATTTATTATTTTAATTAAATCGGGAAGGCTTAAAGTACATGTAAGTATGAGTTTAATGCAAATAATACTTTGGATTTTTGTTTTTGTTTTTGCATTGAATACTCTTGGAAACTTAACCTCAAAAACTAATTTAGAAAAATTTACTGCCACTCCATTAACTCTTATTTTAAGTGTATTATTTTTAAGGGTGGCCATAGATAAGTTTGATAGTAAGTCGTGAATTTTTAGGCATATATTTACTAATAAAGATGATGTGAAAAAAATAAGCCAAGTTATTGTAATGGTGTTGTTTGCTTTCTCAAATAATTTATTTGCACAAGACACAATTTATGCAAGAAAAATTATTGATACGCTAACCTCTGAAACTTTTTGGGGCAGAGGATATACCAAAGACGGATTAAATAAAACATCAAAATTTTTAGCCAATGAATTTAAAAAAATTGGTCTGGAACCAGCAAATGGTAAATCATATTTTCAGAGCTATAAACACGCTGTAAATACTTTTCCGAATAAGATGAATCTTTCTGTAAATGAAACAGAATTAATAGCTGGAAAAGATTTTATTGTTTCGGCTGAAAGTGTCGAAAAACATATTGAAGGAAAACTAGAACAACTGGATAGTATTCGTTATTCTGATAAGTCAAACGCTGTTATGATTGTGCTTGAAGATAAGTTAACAATGACTGTTTCTCAAACACTTGCAGACTATACATTATTATTAATTGATAAAAAATCTTTTAAAAAAAAGCTAAAAACATATAAAGTTGATTTAGATAACAAGTTTATTAAAGAATTTAAAGCTTCAAATATTTGTGGTTATGTAAAAGGAACAACTTATCCTGATTCTATAATTATGATAACCGCACATTATGACCACCTCGGAGGAATGGGCAAGAATGTATATTTTCCTGGTGCAAATGATAATGCAAGTGGAGTGTCTTTATTGCTAAATTTAGCAAAGTATTATTCGAAAAATCCTGCGCAATTTACAATTTACTTTATTCTATTTTCAGGCGAAGAGGCTGGCTTATTAGGTTCAGAATATTTTGTTGAACACCCTTTGGTAAATTTGAAGAATATCCGATTTTTAATTAATACTGATTTAGCAGGAACTGGTTGTGATGGTATAACCATTGTTAATGCTACATTGTTTCCGAAAGAATTTAAAATTATGCAGGATATTAATGCCGAGTTTAGATTATTGAAAACAATTAACGCCAGAGGCAAGGCCAAAAATAGCGACCACTATTATTTTACAGAAAAAGGAGTTCCTTCTTTTTTCATTTACACACTGGGAGGCGTAAAAGCATATCATGATATATTCGATATTTCGAAAACGTTACCATTAACAGTTCATGCAAATCTTTTGCAGTTGATTATAAAATTTAATGATAAACTTATTAAGAAGAATTAAAATTAATATTTGTAATTTATTTTGAGGCAATTATATTTTGCACTTCAATTATCTTAATAAGATTTTCAATTTCAAGTGGTTTATTAATAAAGCCAGCGACTAATGTATTAGCATTTGCCCTTGAAATATCTGTAAAGTCAGTGGATGATGAAACCATTACAACATTGCAATTGCTGACATTTATATTTTTAAAAAGTTTAAATTTTTCTAAAAATTCAAAACCATCCATAAAAGGCATTCTTATGTCTAGTAAAATTAAGTTTGGCCATTCACTGCTATTTGAATTTGCTAAAAAATTTAAAGCATCAATAGCATTGGTGTAAGTTTTTATTTTGGAATTACCCAGTTTACTTTTTTTAATAAATTCAGTATGCAAAAATATATCTAATTCACTATCATCTATTATCATTATTGAAAGTGCTTTATCCATGCTAATTATTTTTTATTAGGTATTGAAATTTCGAATGTTGTTCTTATTAATGGTGTGGATGTAACATTAATGCTGCCTCCTATTTTGTCAAGAGCTTCTTTAACAATGTAAAGTCCTACGCCACTTCCATTGGCATTAGTTGGTGTATGACTTCTGAAAAAAAGTTGGAAAATATTTTTTATATGTTCATTTAAAATTCCAACACCATTATCTGATATAGAAATATTTGCAGATTTATCTCTTGCTGTAATTTTAATATTTACCATGTGATTAGTGACATCAGGGTTTTGGTATTTAATAGCATTAGAAATTAAATTGCTTAGTATCACGTTTATTCTAAAAATATCGCCTTTAAATATTTCTTTCTGTTCTACCTCTGTATTAAAAATAACTGAATTGTCTTGATACCTGTGCGTTTCAATTATTTGTTTTATTAAAATATCAAAATCCACTTCTTCAATTTGTTCATCAATTCTAGAGTTGCGGTAGTAGTCTATTATGTTTTTTAAATAAGCATCAAGTTTAAGAACACAACTTTCTATCATTCCAAAATATTCATTTTTAGTTTCCAGGTTTGTATTTTCTTTCGAAAGATTTACAATTCCTAAAATTGACATTAGCGGAGAACGAACATCATGCGAAATACTATAAACAAATTTATTTAGCTCTTCATTAAGCTTTAGTAGTTCTGAGTTTTTTAGTTTTAACTCAATTTTAGATTTATATAAATTTGAACAATTTTCGAGGGCTAGTTGCAAATTATCCCATTGCCATGGTTTTGAAATGTACTTACTTATTTGACCTTGATTTATTGCTTTAATTACTATTTCAATATCTGCTTGACCAGTTATTAGTAATCGAATACTATCAGGAAAATTTTCAATCGTTTTTTCAAGAAATTCAATACCAGTCATTATCGGCATTCTTTGGTCGGCAATAAAAATATGAATATTTATTGTTTCAAGAATTTTGAATCCTTCTGCAGCTGACTTAGCCGTATAAATTTCATAATCTTTTCTAAACCAAGCTTTAAATGATAAAAGATTATTCTCTTCATCATCCACATAAAGTACCTTAAGTTTATCTACTAGCATAATTTTAGTTTAAATTAAGTTCTAATTTTTTATTCAATATTAATTTAAATTTTGTACCAACTCCTAACTCTGATTCAACTTCAAGTTTTGCTTGGTGACTTTCAACTATTTTAAAAACTATTGACATACCCAAACCTGTGCCTTCGCCAACATCTTTAGTTGTAAAAAATGGTTCGAATATTTTTGCCTTTACCTCTGGTGACATTCCTATTCCTGTATCTTCAATTTCTATAATTACTTTATCATTAAGCTCGTAGCTACTAATTTTTAAGTATTCTTCCTTTTCAGATTTCTTTTCTTTTAAAGCGTATAAAGCATTGCTAAAAAGATTCATAAAAACTTGGTTTAATTTGCCAGGTAAGCATTCAATCACAGGTAAGTCTGCTAAGTTTTTTATCACTTCAATATTACCTTGTATATTACTTCTAAGTAAAACTAACGTAGAATTTATTCCTTCATTAATATCTGCTTCTTTCACGTCACTTTCATCTAGTCGAGCAAAGTTTTTTAGGCCGTAAACTATTTCAGTTGTTCTTCTAGCACCTTCTTCTATTCCATTGAGTAAGATGTCTATTTCTTGGCGCACATAGTCTATATCTAATCTTTCTTTAAATTCATTTATAGAATCAATTTTTTCTTGTAAGTTAGTATCGTTAGCATCTAAACCTTCATATCTTTTTATAATATCTAATAAATCTGCCACATCCATTTTTAATGGTTTTACATTGGCTCCTACAAAATTTATAGGATTGTTTATTTCATGTGCAATGCCCGCTGTAAGTTGCCCTAACGAAGCCATTTTTTCTGCATTTACAAGTTGCGTTTGCGTATCTTTTAAATTATTTAGAGTTGTATTTAGTTCATTATTTGCCTCTTCAAGTTCAAGTGTTCTTTCATGTACTTTTTGTTCAAGAAAAATATTTTGTTCCTTGATTAATTTTTCGTTTTGCTGCAGCATTTGTAATGCCTGTAACTGAGATTGTTCCTTTTCTTTCTTCAGGATATTAATTCTATCGGCAAGCGCAAAAGAAAGAAGTACTACTTCAATTGCAGAACCAATAGGCATGCTATAAAAGGTAAAATTTGTATAAGGCAAAATGCCTAAATCTTTCATTACATATAACGACACACCAATAAGAAAAAATATCCAAGCATATAAGAAAAAGGTAGCAGGTCTATACCCTTTTCTATGAATTATGAATGCTACAGAAATCATATAAAATGCGACACCGGCGGCACACACTTCAATTAAAATAAAACCTGCAGCATACATACCAAATAATGATAAAACAAAAGCAAGTATATATCCTAATGTAAAAATGTGTTGAACCTTAGCTAATCGCGGCAGAAATTGCCTAGTATTTAAAAACACCCGCATAAAATATAAACCCGCTATACCAACTAACGGAGGTAAAATAAATGAACTATATTGTGCTAACCAAGGTAAATTAGGATATAAATATTGGAAGGCATATCCTTGAATACCCGCTTGTGTTAGCATTACACATGCAATATAAATTACGTAGTATAAGTATGATTCATCTTTTACTGTGAAAAATATAAACAAATTATAGATGAGCATTACAAGCATAATTCCAGTGTATATTCCAGCTAATGAATCCTTAATCTTATTTGACTCAAAAATTACTTCGGTAGTACCAATAAACATTGGTACTTGAATATTATCTCGGGCCTTCACTTTAAAAAAAACCTCACATAAACTGTCTTTTTGAAATTCTACACGAAAAATATAGTTGGCATCATAAAACAAACGATTTTTGAATGGCAAATACTCTCCAGCGTAATCAACAACTAAACTACCTTTAACAGAATTATTATAGTGATAACACTCAATTTCGTCGAGGCCAGGCTGAGATATTTGGAGCAAGAAAATATTGCGATTTGTAATATTCTTTACTAAAAGCTTTAACCAGAATGAATTATTGCTGATACCAAAATTTGGAATGTCGCTTTTTATAGGTTTAAATTTAGTTGACTTTTCAACTTCTTCAAACGTCAATTGATTTGTGGAATCTTCTAAAAAGGTAAGTTTATTTTGAATTGCAATTTTTGAATTCAAATTATCAATAACTATGGTTTGTGCCTTAACTGCTTCAATTAGACTAATGATAGAGATAATAAATAGTACAATTTTCAATTTCATAGACAATACGTTTTACAGTTTTAAATCATAATCAATTTTTAATTCTACATTTTTAGCACCCAACTCAATTGCAGTTTGCTGAGGCTTTAATCTTAAAGAAAGCATTCTTTCTCTATCAAATTCATCGGCAGTAGCCAAATCATTTGCATTTAGTATACCCAAAACCCTTGCTACATAATTTTCGTTGGGATATACAAATGAGCCTGCATTTCCAAGTCCTTTATTCACAACAAAACCAACCCTTCTAAACATCTCCATAGTATAATCGGCACATATACCAACCATAATATTACAACCAAATTGATTAGACATAGCAATACCTGCTCTGGACAATAGCAAACTCAATCCTAAACCAGCTACTTCCTTTGCATTCCATAAAGCACTTAACTCACCAACACCATTAGGAATAAATTCTTTGATAATAGAATGTATATTAGGGTCAAGGTGACCAATTGCCTTTTCTACAGGCAATAGATTAATTCCATTTGCCATCTGAACTCTAATTCCTCCAACCATTGTTCCTGCTTCATTATGAACTACTATTCCATAAATTGTGTCAATAGTCATCCATTCATTATTGTTCGAAGTTATGTTTGTTATGCCATAATCTTTTAACACCTTCACATGGCATTCGGCATAAAGCTTACAAAGTTCGGGATTTGATTTGGCATGAAATATTTTAAAACTAAACATATTAATCTTCTATTATTAGGCAATCACTTAAATTTTTCCGCAATGATATTGCTGTTGGTTGTTCACTTATTGAAAGGCGAAATAAAAATATATTTTTATAATTTACATCATTCATGATTATTTGATTGAATCTTTTCTCCTCCTCTTCAATATAATTTATTAGTTCGGACGAAAGGTCGTTTGTACTTTTTATTTTTTCGAAAAAAAATATTGGCGACGAAACAGGATGAAAAGAAATGCTGTTGGCGGTAGCCGATAACCAAGCATTTTGGAGCATTGCACCTGCATCTATATAATTTGTAAATTTATCTGACTTTACTTGTAAAAGGCCAATTAAGGGTGAGGTTTCAACAACCTCACGTGTCATTTTTTTTAGTCCATCACCACCATTCCATGCTATTAAATTTTTGATT
Organism: Flavobacteriales bacterium; assembly: GCA_040383485.1. Lineage (GTDB taxonomy): Bacteria > Bacteroidota > Bacteroidia > UBA4408 > UBA4408 > JBEIDK01. The sequence goes on along the minus strand of JBEIDK010000008.1, from coordinate 34,892 downwards.
ACTGATTTGTTGGCTGCGACTTTCATCCCAGTTTTATTCAAATTATTTAACTCTAATGTTTCAATATCCAATCCATCACGAGTAGTCAATACTTCCTTATCATTCCAACGTATTTCTTTATTAAAAAATTCATAATGACCTTCAGGATTCAAAAATCTTTGTTTTTCAATTGATGAAATTATATCTGCCAATTCTTCTATTGAATTTTCATTATCAATAATTCGGATTGTATAATCTTGACTTACTGATTCTAAAATAGCCCTTATTGATTCTTGATTAGGCTTTTCAGAATTCCCTTTCTTCCGGTTAGTACATCTATTTTCTATGGCATTAAAAAGTTTCTGTTCTGCTAAGCTTAATTGTACCTCATTACCTTTTTCAAATTGAATACTTGCAATATGAAGTTGGTTTAAATTATTTGGGAAATAACTGACATTAATCTTGTATCCATCATTTTTGCAAGCAAGGTATAAGTTTTGTAATGCAGCACCAAGCGCCAAATGAGCTATTATATCCTTATTATCAGACCAAGAATATGATTTTTCTTTATCATGAATTAAATGTAAAACTCCTCCTGTATAATACCATTTCCAAGGCTGGTTGTTACCTGCCGATGGAGCCATTATTGCTTTATGTAACCATGAACTGAGCAAATTTATTTCAATAAAAATTGACTTTTCATTCGTCTTCTCGGGCTTGTATGTTGACTTAAATTCATCTAAATTAAAAGCTGGAAAATGATAGTTCGAATTAAATTTTTCTTCCTTCACTTCGTCACCAATTAATTCTTCTATATCAATATGAAATCTTCCTGAACCATTGAATTGATTTAGAAGTATTCTTCTAGCAACATCAGTAGTAATACCTCCGCCCATAGTTACTGCCGATGCAAGTTGAGGCCAAGTATTAATTGATTGCTCTATTTCAAGCATTGATGACTTTAACCTTAATGAAGACGTTTCAAGACCTAATATATCAAGCATATAAGGTATCTTTTCTTCAGTAGTTTTCAAGCTTTTTAATTTTGATACTTCTAAATGGTTTACTAAGCCATGCAATATATCTCTGTTAGGCTCAAGGTCAAATCTTTCAACATCAACCATACATCTGTCACTGGCTTCCATTAAAACAGGTATTTTTAATTCACGAGCCTTTATTCTACTCAGTATTTTTATATCGAAACCATCCGACTCTTCAATCATTAAATCTAACTTACCTCCAGAAGTAAAGAAGTTGGTCATGTTTTCTTCTTTAAGTCCTTCAGGAAAGCATATTATTTTTATGAATGGATCTATTTCAGCTATTTCTCGTGCAACAGAGTATACTTTTGCTAACCCCAAATTATGTATTCCAGTTCTAATTCTATTAAGGTTTGTGAGTTCAAGTAAATCAAAATCAGCCAGTCGTATTTCACCGCACACCCTTTCCATAGCCAAAGTTACAGCTACTGATTGACCTACTGATAATCCGATGATTCCAATTTTTTTTGTTGCCAAAATATCTCTTTCGGCTTTTGTTATTTTATATTGATTCCTACTTGTTCTTACTTCAATAAATTCTTCTTCATCAAGAATATGCACAAGTCTGTTGCTCCAAGGATAAAAGACCCATACACCATAATTAAATTCTGTAATATTATTTAGGTGCTTTCTAATTTCAGAATCAATTTCTAATGAGGTAAACTTCTTAGCAGGATTTTTAATCTTAACAAGTTCACTCAATTGTTCCTTTATATAATCAAAAACAATTATTGATTTATTATTCTCTATTAATTCTTGTAGGTGTTTTCTATCCGAATCATTTAAACATCTATAAAAATTTGGGTTATGTAACGAACTAATTCTTACAACTGTTTGTTCTAAGTCATTTATTAATTTTTCTAAATTGACCATTCTAAATTTCTATTTCTTATTTTTCTTAATTGTACAGCTTTTTTATTAACAGAAAATATTAGTGGTGCAAGGTTATAAAATTATAACCATATTTAACAATTAGAAAAGTTTAAAGTTCTTTTATTTATTTTTGCATTATACTTGACGCAATTGTTACAACTAAAATTAATTGTTTTTAATGGAAAATAATCCTGAAATTAGGGTACTATATGTAGATGATGAAGTTCATAATCTTACTTCGTTTAAAGCTTCATTTCGTAGAAATTTTTTAATATTTACAGCTACATCCGCTGACGAAGCAAAGGACATTTTAAAATCGAATAAAATAGATGTTTTATTAACTGACCAGCGAATGCCAGGCACTTTAGGCACCGAACTTTTGGCACAAACGGTAGAAGAGTATCCTGATATCATGAGAATATTGCTTACTGGTTTTGCAGACATCGATGCACTAAAAGACGCAGTAAACAGGGGGCAAATTTATAAGTATTTGCAAAAACCTTGGGATGACCAAGAAGTTATTAATTCAATAACAATGGCTTTTAAAATTAATAATTTAAAAGAAGAGCAAAAAAAGTTAAATCAGTCTTTAGCATTAACAAACGAACAATTAGAATTCATTTTGCGGCAGAAACTACTCTCATAATTCAACTATTCAAGCTTTTTAAGTTGGCGTTTTAAATTGTCGATGCCAATGAAAAATAAGGCATCCAAAAAACAAAGATTTTCAATAAACTGTTTATTATTTTGATGATAAATGGGGTGATGAAATTCTTGATACTTTAGTACAATGCCTTTGTTGCTGTATAACTCTTGGTTGTTATATTTTATAGCACCCCTACCAGACAAATAAATTGATGCTTTGAGCTTCTCACATATGAGTATATTGTTATCGTTTTTGCTTAAATCTTCTCCTAAAATTAACTCAGATGACCTTACTAATTTTGTAGTGCAATCAAGTAAAGAAATAATCCATGTTAATATTTCAATATTTAAATCAGCTAAATTATTGTATTTCTTTTTTAATAAAGATTCAACTTTAGGATAGTATTCATGAAAAAATAGGGTATTAACGTAAGAGTTCTTAATTTTATTCAAATGCTTTGTATTCCAATTACTAGAGTAATCTATTTCTAGTTCATTATAATTTTGAAAAGCTCCAAAACTTTTTTTTACTGAAACAGAAAGAAGTGCTTTGCCTTCATCTCTATCAATAATATAATTTCTTGCACCAAGACTTTTTTTTGAGAATTGCACATTGTCAAGAAAAACGAAGATATCAGAATCTAAAATTTTTGCTATGTATCCTAACCAAGGTAAATAATTTGGTTGGTGAATTGCTACAATCATATTTTTTGAGGTTCAAATTCTTTCTCAAGAATGCTCATTAATTGTAAAGAAATATATTTTTTATTTTTAAAAATAACTTCCCTCATTATCCCATCGTTCTTAAAGCCGATTTTTTTAAAGAATTTAATGGCTCTGATATTGTTTTCAAAAACTGTTAAGTAAACAATATTCAATTTTAAATCAGAAAAACAGTGTTTTAAAATAAGTTTGATTGCTTCCTTAGCATGAGGTTTACCCCAATAATTAGTATCTCCTATAGTTATTCCTATTTCGCAATTATGATTAAGCAGGTCAATTTTCATTAAGCTTACTAAGCCAATTTTGGTTTTTTTCTTATTGCAAATAATTATATATTTCTTTTTATCGGTAGCTTCAATTTGATTTCTAAACCACTTGAGTTGATGCTCCAATTCTGGCTTCTCACGTTCACTGAAAAATTCGGTTACAATAGGGTCATAATTCCAATTTGTAACAATAATAAAATCATCATGGCTCAACGGTTTTAATGTAACATAAGTACCATTCATTTTTTAATTTATTAGTCTTAATAATTCAAAAGATTCAGCATAGTTATGTGCAATTTGTGCGCCTCTTACTCTTGCCAAACCAGTAATAAACTCTTCATCAACATATGACCTGTATTTTTGTGTTTCATAGTAATTCATTGCGATACATTTTTTATTTACTTGTTCCTTTGTAAGTCTAAAAAATGCAGTAGAGTTAAATTGTACTGTATCCCAAGGCAAATCATAGCCATAGCAGGTGTTGTGTTTAAAAGAACGCATACCTTCTTCATAAATTGTAATATGGTCTTGATGCAGGGCTTTACTACAAGGCATAAATATTATTTCTGGTTTAATTTTATTTCTGAGTAAAATCATGTCCTCTAAAATATCTTGTCTATAATTAGTGAACTTTCGGACAGGATATTTTTTTAAAATTAGATTTTCGGGCCTTATACCTAAATAGGATGTAGCTAACTTTACTTCTTTTTCTAAAGCATCTTTAGCAAATCCTTCAGGAACACTTTCTTCACAAATTGAAAAAGCTGCGTACCAAACATTGTGTCCTTCTTCAAGAAGCCTTACAATGGTGCCTCCACAACCTAATTCACCATCATCAGTATGAGGGGCTAAGACTAGTATATTCATTTAAGATTATTGTTTTAATTAACGATTAAACAAAAGTAATATTAAAGTATTACGCAACTATATTTCTCTGTAATATTATTCTATGTAACTTTTCAATTTTTATTTAATTGATTTTTAATTTTATTTGTTTAAAATAAAAAGCAAGTCTGATTATGTTACGTTATTATTCGACTCTATTCTTGATTTGTCAAACATTGTTTTTTGTCTCAATAAATAATTCGCATGCATCAAATTTTAGTATTAATGGAAAGGATTCAGCCTCAATATCTTTAACCTCATTAGAAACAGATAGTATTAGTTTGATTAAAGTATATGCGCAAAAGACATTTACAAAGAACAAGTGGGTTAGTATCGTTAAAGACCTTAATTATTCTAAAGATATTTTAAAAAGCGAAAAGAAAGTTGATGAAAAAAGTGGCAGTTTAAATTTAGATTTTCTAAAAACAGAAACTTCTAAAATTATTTTTTTTACAATAATTATTTTAATACTCATTTTCATTGCCTATTCACTTATTAAAAATACCAATAACACAGCTGCTAAACTTGCTAGTGTTGCAATAATAAATGAAGATAATTTAGATGAACATTTGATAGTAGCTGATTTAAATAAATTATTGCTTGAGGCAATTGAATTTCAAAACTTCAAACTTGCCTTACGAATTTATTTCCTAATGATTATAAAAAGCCTTCATGGAATGAATAGAATTGAATGGAAAAAAGATAAAACTAATCGTGATTATTTGTTTGAAATGTCTTTATCTAAAGATTATATTAGTTTCAAAAGAGTTACCTTAATATTCGATAAAGTTTGGTATAGCAATTTAAATTTAGATTATTATCAATATAGTAGTTTAAAACCTTTTTTTGTCGATTATTTGTTTCAGTTAAATTCTAAAACACCTATTGCAGGTAATAATCAATTAGAGAATGAAAAATAGAATTCTTTCCAGAATTGTTTTTATTTTCCTAATAAGTGCTATCATTTTTATTAGTTATTTATGGATAAGAAACAACAATAGTTTTGATTGGCGTATTACTTACAAAAAAGGCAGCAAGGAGCCATATGGTACTTTTGTATTTTCCGAATTATTGAAGTCTAAAGTTGGTAATGGAAAATTTATTGATGTTAGAGAAGATTATTTAAAAGATTTTCAGAATACGAAAGATACAGATGCAACCTATGTTTATATTGATCATTATTTTGAAGAAGACTCAGTTCATTTAAATGCATTATTAAATTTTGCAGACAAAGGCAACGATGTTTTTATTGGCTCTGAAGGCATTGGTTATGACCTTACTAAGCACTTTGATATTGACACTTCTGTTGCATTTAGTCATTATTCCGATTTGAGTTCATATGAAATAAATTTAAACTTTTACGATAGCACATTATCTGATTCTATTAAGTATAAATGTGGCTACTATATAAAGAATAAGTTACAAAAACATACTTGGGCGGTTATTGATGGCAATAATTTTTCTGACACACTATATTGCTTCTATCAGTTAGGATTTGTAGATGATGGTTATGTAAATTACTGTTACACAAATTATGGAAAGGGCAGAGTGTTTTTATTTACAACACCTTTAATATTCACCAACTTTAGTTTGTTGAAAAGCAATAATGTAGAATATATTGATAAAGTTTTTGCGTCAGTAATGACAAATAAAGTTTATTTTGATAGTTACAGAAACAATGAAAATAGAAGTCGAAACAATTCAATTGGTAAAAGTCCATTAGCATTCATTCTCAATAATTTTCAACTAAGGTGGGCTTGGTATGTTCTTATTTCCTTAGGTTTTTTATTTATGATATTTTATGGTAAAAGAAAGCAAAGAGCAATACCTATTTTGCTTGAAAAAAAGAATAATACCATAGATTTTATAAATACAATTGGTGCGCTATTTCTTAAAGTGGGTGACAATCAGAAAATCGCAATTTATAAAATGAGGTATTTTTTAAATTTTATTAAATTAAAATATTATTTAGTTTCGAATAATAATAGTGAAGAATTCATTCAAAAAATAGCCATAAAATCTAATGTTAATTATAGCGATATTTTTGAAATATTTGAACAATACAAACTTATTGAAATAAGAAAAGGGCTTACCAAAAGTGAATTGAATGAATTTCACAACTCATTAATTAAATTTTATAAAAACTGTAAATAAAATGGAGGAAGAAATAATACTTGAACAAAGTAATACTGAACTAGATAATTTAAATCAGAAAGTGATTGCCTTAAAAAATCAAATTAGCAAAACTGTTGTTGGACAACAAAAGAATATTGATTTTATTTTGGCCGCATTATTTACTGGTGGTCATGTTTTACTTGAAGGTGTACCAGGAATTGCAAAAACCTTATTAGCAAAATCGTTAGCAAAGACTTTATCATTAGGTTATTCTAGAATACAGTTTACACCCGATTTAATGCCTACCGATGTTATTGGAGCTACTGTTTTTAATTTAAAGACATCTGAGTTTAATTTTAATAAAGGTCCAATATTTTCTAATATTGTTTTAATTGATGAGATAAATCGTTCACCAGCAAAAACGCAGGCAGCCCTTTTCGAAGTTATGGAAGAACATCATATTACTGTTGATGGAACTACTTATGAATTAGACTTCCCGTTTTTTGTAATTGCCACACAAAATCCAATTGAACAAGAAGGAACTTATCGATTGCCAGAAGCTCAGCTTGACCGCTTTACATTTAAAATAATAGTTGATTATCCAACTATTGATGAAGAGCAAAAAATTTTAAAAAAGTACAGTGAAGATTTTTCCGTTAGAACCATTTCATCGATAATGAGTACTTTAGATGTAAATGAGATGAAGAGTTTTAGAAAAATAATTGAGAAAGTTTTTATTAAAGATGAACTTATTGATTATATAGCAAAAATAGTACATGCTACTCGCAACCATCATGATTTATTTTTAGGAGGTTCACCAAGGGCATCTCTCTCAATTTTGAAAACCGCTAAGGCATTTGCAGCTATGTCTGGTCGCGACTTTGTAACGCCAGAAGATATTCAATTAGTAGCATATCCAGTTCTCTCTCATCGTATTATTTTAACACCAGAAAAAGAAATGGAAAATATTACATGTAATGATGTTATAAAAAGTATTATTCAGCAAATAGAAGTGCCAAGGTGATAAATTATTTTAAGGATCTTTATTTATGCAAACGTTTTTTTATTGCAGGCATTATAATCACTTCAATATTTGTTATTAGTTTCTCATTCCAAATAGTCTTCAATTTGGCAATAGGCTTACTTGTTATTTACATATTTGTTTTGCTTTTTGATGTGTATCTTTTGTTTTATAATAATGATGTTATACTGGTTGATAGAAGCTTGCCTAATAATTTTTCACTAGGCGATTCAAACATTATAAATTTAGAAATTACAAATTGTACTTATAAAGAATTTCGAATTGAACTTATTGAAGAGTTGCCTATACAACTTCAAATTAGAGATTTTAAAATTAATTTTAATCTAGCAAACAAAGAAACAAAAAAGCAACATTACATTTTAGATCCTAAATCTAGAGGGGAGTATAGTTTTGGAAATACAATTTGTTATTTAAGTTCTAAAATTGGTTTTATTCAAAGAAGAATCATTACTTCAAATAGTGCAATGGTGAAGGTGTACCCTTCAATAGTTCAAATGAAAAATATTGAATTAAAAGCATTTTCAAGTACTTCTATTTTTAATGGAGTAAAAAAGATAAGAAAAATTGGTCACAGCTATGAATTTGAACAAATTAAAAATTATGTAAATGGTGATGATTACAGAACGATTAATTGGAAAGCGACGAGTAGAAAAAATAGTTTAATGGTCAATCATTATGAAGATGAAAAATCTCAACAAGTTTATTCAGTAATTGACCGTGGAAGACTAATGAACATGCCTTTTAATGGCTTGAGTTTGCTTGATTACTCAATCAATACAGCGTTAGCAATATCAAATGTGTCAATTAGAAAATCTGACAAGGCAGGTGTGCTAACATTCGATAATAATTCTGTTAATTTTATTAAAGCTGATAATAAAAACAAACAGTTAAAACTTATTATTGAACTGCTTTATAAGCAAACAGAGAGCACTAAAGAGTCTGATTTTGAATTGCTGTTTACAAATATTAAAAATAATTTAAATGGTAGAAGTTTGTTGTTTTTATTCACAAATTTCGAAAGTAATACTGCCTTAAAGAGACAAATTTCTATACTGAGAAAAATTAATTTGCAACATCTATTAGTTGTTGTAATTTTTGAAAATGATGAAATTAAAAGTATTGCAAAAGCTGATGTTGTTAATTTTTCTGAGATGTATAATCAGGCAATAGCACAAAAATTTATTATTGAAAAACAACAAATGTTACAAATATTAACTCAATATGGAATTCAAACTATTTATACAACACCAAGTGAGTTATCGATGAGTACTTTAAATAAATATCTTGAATTAAAAGCGAAGGGGCTTATCTAGTTTTTAATAAAAACAGCGCAAAACATTGTATCTGAATTATAATTAAAACCTTCTATATACTTAATTGATTTTAATGTCATTTTTAATTCTTTCTCTTTTTTTCAGCAACCATTTCGTTCTCCCGTTGCGGGTAGTTTGTTGTTGCGACTAGTTTCCAAACTATGCGCTGCTAAACGTCAATTTCCAATCGCGCAAGCAGCATCTTCTGTGATATGTTTAACAGAATTAAATAAAAAAATTACTAATTACAAATTGATAATTGACAATAAAAAATTCCTTTTAAACATTATGTTTGTGAAACTTAAAAAAATTAAAGTGCTAAATGTTGCAAAGGAACGGCAAAGCCCTCAACGGAGTTAATTTGATAATTATTTTTCTGGAGAAAAATGTTTAATAGTGCATAGTCTGGAGACTATGCACAACTTACAATATTATGAGAAACAAACTACGAGGAACTGGGCTATGCCAATTTTGCTTTTTTAATTTTTGAAAATAATGAGATATTTAAAAATTTTGGCAGTATTGTGTATTTTTGTTTGTGCGAATAAAATGATTGCACAAAGCTATTTAAATATTGTAAAAGACTTTGATACACTTCAAAATTTTGGTGGCGTTGTTAAATTTTATAATAATAGTTTCTATATCTCTTCAGGGTCTATATTAAAAAAAGGCTATATTCAACTTCCAGATACTAGAAATGATATTCATAATTTCAACAGTGCTTTCTCTTTACTAAGAACTCAAATAAAACCAAATTTTAGATATTATCAGAGCTACATAAATCCTTTTAGCATTTTATTTAATTCAATCTACCATACTTTAGCATATGATAGTTTAAGTATAGTAAATAACTTATTTCATTACATTTCTGGCGGATACATGTATAAGCTAAAATTAAGCGGTGATTCAATTATTGGCAAACAGATAACAGATTCTGTAAACCGAACGCTTTTTTATGGCAATATTATTTTAAAAAATAAAACAATTGTACAAATTGGTGATAAGGAGTTTCGCCCAGTTTCAAATTATAAATCACATGACCTTTATTTGTTGCTTACTGATACTAATTTAACAATTTTAGATACTGCTCAGTATGGAGTTGGCTTAAATTTATATAAGTATAATGTATTTACCCCTACTTTTGATAGTGGTTTTTTAGCGGGCGGCTATTACCAAATTGGCATACAAGATACTAATGATGTAATTTATACCTACCCCCGATTTTTTTTACAAAAATACGACTCTGCCTTAACATTGCTCTGGACAAAAGCTTGGAGCGATACAATAATTGATTTATGGGGCGATAAGCATACAAATAATACCATTTTAGGTATTTGCGAATTAACAAACCATAATATTTTTATTACTGGTACTTCTGGCAACTCATTATCAACAAAGGGTTACGAGTATTTTGCAATTCTAAATCAATATGGAATAATTATTAAACAAAAAAACCATTCAAATGCAATGCTTTTTAATACTGATATAAAAAACTATGAACCAAGGCAAAAAGGTAATGGTAATATAGTAACTTTTGGAAATTCAAGCACTAACGCTATTAATTATGTACCTACCATCAAAGAAATAGACCAAGACTTAAATATTGTTGATGCGCACAACTACTATTGCCCTCGTGAGAATGCAAAGTGTTTTTTTAATAGTTGGGATGCAACACCTGATGGAGGTTATGTATTATTAGGAGATATTTATTACAACGGTAATGTAAATGATGTAAATGACATTTGGCTATTAAAATTAGATAGCAATATGTGTGTAAATACGCTTTGTGGCCCTACTGCTATAGAGGAGGAATCAAATACTGAAAACAAATTTGGAATTTTTAATGTTTATCCAAATCCAACGCATGATAATTTTAGAATTGATTTTGATGGTAAAATAGAAAAAATAATTATTAGTAATACTTTAGGTAAAGAGATAATAAATTTAAATAATTATGTAAAAAATAACTTAATTGATGTTCATCATTTATCAAATGGTGTTTATTTTATTAGAGTTTATTTAGAAGACAGTTCAGTAATATATAAACGACTAATTGTTACTCAATGATGAGGTTAATTTTATGTGCGTTGGCAATACAAATTTGTATTGCCAATTGCACAAAAGCCCAAAATCAATTTAATTTTTATACTGATACGGCTAATTTAAGTAATGGATTTAGAGGTATTTTAAAAAAAGATAATGGGTATATCATCTCATCTTATATTGCGCTAAACCCAAATCCAAATCAAGCAGCGTTAATTGAAACTGATGAAAGTAATAATTCAAATTTAAATTATGGAATGGTCATTAAAGACTCTATTAAACCATACTTTTTTTCATCAAGTATTATTAGCTTCAACAACAAATATTATACATTTGGGAGTACTTGGGCAAAGGTAGATTCTACTACTTTTAGAGCCAGGGGCTTAGTTTATATATTCAATATAAATAAAGATACAGTTAAAACAATTTTAATACCCGATACAGCATATAATGGACAATGTTACCCTTATTCTATAATTCATTTCAATGATTATATATATTGCACTGGTTACAAATCGAATGTCATTAATGGTATTGCAAGCGAGAAAACAATTTTAATAAAACTAGATACTTTAGGAAATATTATTTGGCAAAAATTAATAAATAGCGCATATAAGTATTCAAGTGGAGTTAATTTAAAAGCTGCTAATAATAAGCTATACTTATCAGGTTATGAATATAACCAAACCAATCAATGGCATTCTTATTTATGTAATTTAAGCGAAAATGGCGATACCAGCAATGTAAGGCATTTGAATGATTCACAGTATATTAATAAAGTTTTTCCAAACGGAGATTACATAATGAGTGGTCAAAAGGCTTTTCAAAATATACTTTTGCAATATAGTGGTGCTGGTTATATTGTAAAATATAGTAGTAATGGTTTAAAGTTATGGGAAAAAGAATATTTAAATAACAGTTTATGGGAATTTGCATTAAGAAATGAAATTTTTAACGATGCTCAAGGTAATTTGTATTTTTATGGTGATGGGCGCAATCCCGCCGAAAACAACTATGCAGCAAGCAGTTCAAAACTAAAGTTTTTTATATTAAAAACAACTGCCAATGGCGATAGCCTTTGGATGAAGCGGTATAGCCGCGATGATGCACACATGTATCCAAGCGGTTGGGTGCAAAATGATGATGGTGGCTTTACTGTTTGTGGCAGTGTACAAGGTCCCAACATACCCGGTAGTTGGGATGCTTGGCTCATGCGAGTAGATAGCAATGGTTGTATTGATGAGTTTTGTACTCCTGTGGGTATAAAAGAGGAAAGTTTTGAAAGGGAGGAAGCTTTGAATGTTTACCCTAACCCCGCTAATGATTATATAAATTTTGAAAGCAATGAAACAATAAACAAAATAGAAATTTCTAATGTTCATGGTCAAGTAATTGACAATATAAATGGCAATTCCATCGATAATTACCACTTATCAATTAGCAATTATAAAACTGGTATTTACTTTTATCATATTACTTTATTGGACAAAACTACCATACATGGTAAGATTCTAATTCAGCATTAAAACCTGATAAAACAAGAGAGATTCTAAACAAAAAAGCATATAGTAAACAAATTTACTATTTCAATTATCTCTATAAAAAGATTTTTCTCCTCAACTTAGACAAGAAAATATGCTTCATTAGGGGAAATAGATAAATGTGACGTTAGCTTTAATTCTTGCTAAAAACAGCGCAAAACATTGTATCTGAATTATAATTAAAACCTTCTATATACTTAATTGATTTTAATGTCATATTTAATTCTTTCTCTATTTTTTCAGCAACCATTTCGTTCTCTTCCTTGTAAACAGAGCAAGTAATGTAGATAAGCGTTTTACCTTTTTTTAAATATTGTATAACATTCTGAATTATTGAGTATTGTAAATTACTAAATTCATTTATTTTTTCTGCATCGAAAAATGTTAAGTTTTCAGGATTTCTTGCCCATGTACCACTTCCTGTACAAGGTACATCAGCAATAATACCATCAAATAATTGATGACCTAATATTTCGTTTTTTTTCGAAATGTCTAAAACTAATGTCGAATAGTTTTCAATCTGATTTTTTTCAAATCTTTTTTTTAGATTTTCAATTGTTGAATTTCTAATATCTGTTGCTAAAATTTTTACTGTTGGTTCCTTGCTATGAAGTAATAATGATTTTCCACCTGATGCTGCACAACAATCTAACCAATAATCATGAGGCAATGGTTGCATAAATTCTAGTGTGCGCTGTGAGGAAAAGTCTTGAACCTCGAAATTATAATTACTATCAAATACTTCTTGAAGTTTGATTCTTGGCTCAAAGCCAATACATGTTTCAGAAAAAATTTTAAAAGGAATATCCTTATCAACTAAAAGTTCAATGTAGTTTGGCATTTCACTTTTTAATACTCTTATAAAGGTATTTGGCTGACAAAATATTGATTCGTAAACCTTATTTGAATCTAATAAATGGGAAATAGATTTATTTACTGGAAAGATTTCCTCAATTTTAAAACTTGGAAATTTTAGTTTCACAAGATAAATTTTTTCATTGAAATGATTTAAATAAGTTTCATAGAAAGACTCAAACTTTTCTTTAAAAATATCTTGACTTTCAGCCTGATTAAATAAATATAGGGCTACATAAATTTTATCAATGATGTCGATATTTGTTAGCGAATTACCTAATCGGTAATAGGCATATACCACTTCGCTGCAAAACTTCCTATCTCGGCCGCCCATCTGTTTATGGCGCTTGTAGTAGTTCGATAAAAAATGATGCAGCGGCTCCGAACCATTATATGATTCTATAACAGCCAAGGCATTTTTTAATTTAATCTCAAATTTTATCAATTATATGTGAGTTATTAATTAATTCTTTCTAGGTTTCTTAGAATATTATAAAATTAAATTAAAGTATTTTAAGTGACACTAAATACTTGGCAATACAGTGGCAATGCATTCACCAAAACCAACACGTATTCCATCTTTTGCTGCATAGCCTCTAAAAGTTACAGTGTCATTATCATTAATAAATTTTCTCTCACTGCCATCATTCATTTTTATAGGCTTTGTTCCGCGCCATGTTAGCTCCATCATTGAGCCATAACTTTCCGGATTAGGGCCGCTTATTGTTCCACTAGCATACATATCACCTACTTGCATGTTACAACCATTACTAGAATGATGCGCTAATTGCTGACTCATATTCCAATACATATGCTTATAGTTGCTTTTAGAAACTAATGTTTCTGTCGAATTTTCAGGTTTAATATATACATCCAAGTTAATATCAATATTTTGATTGCCTTTAAATTGAAGATAGGGGAGGGGCACTGGATTTTGGTCAACACCCTTTACTCTGAATGGCTCTAATGCTTCAAGAGTTACAATCCATGGAGAAATAGTAGAGCAAAAATTCTTTGCTAAAAAAGGACCTAACGGAACATATTCCCAAGTTTGCAAATCACGAGCACTCCAATCATTAAACATTACAAATCCAAAAATATAATCGTCAGTTTGATGAGTCGATATTGATTCACCTAAATTGGTATTTTTACCTACAATAAATGCCATCTCCAACTCAATATCTAGCATTTTAGAAGGTCCAAAACTAGGCAGTTCTGCATCTGCAGGTTTTGATTGGCCTTTAGGTCTGTGAAAATTTGTACCTGAAATTGTTATTGAAGAAGCCCTTCCATGATAGCCTATTGGAATGTGCAACCAGTTTGGAGATAATGCATTTTTAGGGTCTCTAATCATTGTTCCAATATTTATTGCATGATCAATACTGCTATAAAAATCCGTATAATTAGGAACATTTACGGGCATACACATTTTTACATCCTTTAAATCATGGAAACTTTTTTTAATCAGCTCTTGATTCCCATAATTTTTTTCGAAAACTTCTTGTAGTCGGAGTCTAACTTTATTAGTAGTTTCTTTTCCTAAGCCAATAAAATCATTCAAGGTTTTATTAGTAAAAATTGTTTCAGGTAAATTTAAGTCATTAAATATTCCTAGATTATTTAAAACGTTTAAATCAACACAATATTCGCCAATGGCAGTTGCAGCGAAGTATTGTTCAGTATTTGACTTTGCAATTCCAAAAGGAATATTATAGATTGTAAAATCGCAATTCGAGTTATATTCTATCCAACTTTGCATGATTTATTTTATTTGATGCGAATGTAATAATACTATCAAATAATTGCGAAGCCTAAAAAAATATGAATGTTAATAAAGAATTATTTTTCTAGAAAAAGTAGCGAATTATGTCAATAATTTTTTATTCAATAGTTGCAGATAAACCACGCTCTGTTAATGCATTTCTTATTGGTCGAAGTTCGGTGAAACTTCCTCTTTTAACTTCGCATTTACCTTTTAAATGCACCAAAATTGTACATTGTTCAGCCTGAATTGGATTGTGGTCGCACACATCAATTAAGGAATCAATTACAAAGTCAAATGTGTTTACATCGTCGTTATATAGCACAACATTTAATTCCTTTTTTATTTTTTCTTTTACTTCAACAATTTCTAGAACTTCAGTTTCTGTTTTATTGCTCATCTTATTATTTTTTTGTTGTAACAAGAGTTTTACCTATTTGTTTTGTGCCCAACACCGGATTCGAACCGGTACAGTTTCCCGCCACCCCCTCAAGATGGTGCGTCTGCCAATTTCGCCAGCTGGGCATTTTTTTACAGCCTCAAAGATAAAAAAAATCACAATCAAAGAGCAACAAATCAACAATTTGTTTTCTTGGATTAGTAAGTTGAATAGTTTTAATTTTCAATGTAATCTCAAATCGTATTTATTACTTTGCTTATTTTAATTTTTAAACAATCTTTTTATTTCTAATTATAATCAATGATGAAAATCCTCACTTCAATAATTAAAGACGAATTGCTTGAAAAGAAGGGGATTGAACTTTCTATGCTTAGATTAGATTTAATTCATCAAGAGATTAGTGGTAACAAATGGTTTAAGTTGAAACTTAACATAGAAGAATCAAAAAAAAATGGGTTAAAAACAATACTCACATTTGGGGGAGCATACTCAAATCATTTGCATGCAACAGCCTATATTTGTAAACAAAATAACTTAGATTGTATTGGTATCATTAGAGGAGAAAAGCTAGCATGCATAAACTATACCTTGCAAGATTGCAAGAATTGGGGGATGAAATTAGAATTTGTTAGCAGAGAAGAATATAGGTTAAAAAGTAACATAGAATATTTAAATAATTTGCAATCTTTATATGGTCCTTGTTACATTATTCCGGAAGGTGGAAACAATTTATTAGGCATTAAAGGTTGCGCAGATATTGTAGAATATATTGAGGACATGCATAATATTATATGTTTGCCTGTTGGTTCTACTGCTACATTAGCTGGAATTTTGAGTAAAATAAATCTCGAAAAAAATGTGATTGCCTTTTCAGCACTTAAAGGGGCTGATTATCTTAATGAGGAACTATTTAGTTCCTTAAGGCAACTAGAAAATTATTCTAGAAACTTTGAAATTAATTACAATTATCATTTTGGAGGGTTTGCTAAATACAATGATGAGTTGATTGACTTTATTAAGTTGTTTAGAAACCGTCAAAAAATAGAGCTTGACTTTATTTATACTGCTAAAATGATGTATGGCATTTTTGATTTAATAAGAAATAATAATATCAAATCTGGTTCAAATATATTGGCAATTCATACAGGTGGAATGCAAGGAAATAGAAGTATAAGTGATAAATTATTTAACGTAAAATAGCCCCGAAAATTTCGAGGCTATTTTGTTTGCTATTGTTATTAAATTATAAACTCCAGTATGTTAAATCTTTTATTTTACCTCTATATAAACCTTTTAAATCTACCAAAATAGCTCCTTCATTAGAAATTGATTTAAAATATGTTTCATCTAAATCTTTATAAGGCTTGTGATTAACAGCTACTAAAACAGCATCATAATTTTTGCCAGGGTTTGAGGTTAATTCAAATCCATATTCATGTTTCAAATCTTCTGAACTTGCATATGGATCAACAACTTCAACATTTAATCCAAAATTCTTCAATTCTTTAATTACATCAGCCACCTTTGAGTTTCTAATATCACTAACATCTTCCTTAAATGTAGCACCCATAACAAGAACAGTAGATTTGTTCATGTCTTTTTTGGCGGCAATCATTTTTTGAACAGTTTGTTTTGCAATATATTCTCCCATGCTATCGTTAATAAAACGTCCGCTATTTATAATTTGTGCATGATACCCAAGGCTTTCAGCTTTATGTGTTAAGTAATAAGGGTCTACTCCAATGCAATGACCACCTACTAAGCCAGGCATAAATCTTAAAAAGTTCCATTTAGTACCTGCTGCTTCAAGCACCTCAAATGTATTTATGCCCATCTTATTAAATATGATTGACAATTCATTCATTAAAGCAATATTGACATCACGCTGCGTATTTTCAATAATTTTAGCAGCTTCCGCAACCTTAATGGTAGTTGCACGATGTACGCCTGGTTCAACTATAATTTCATATGTCTTAGCAATAACATCTAAGCTTTCTTCGTCACATCCAGAAACTACTTTTAATATTTTAGTTATTGTATGTTCTTTATCACCAGGATTAATTCTTTCGGGAGAATAACCTACTTTGAAATCAGTTTTGAACTTCAAGCCCGATTGAGCTTCAAGAACAGGTATACAATCTTCTTCAGTACAGCCTGGATAAACTGTTGATTCAAAAACAACATAATCTCCTTTCTTTAAAGCTTTTCCAACTGTAGTTGAAGCTCCTAAGAGAGGTTTTAAGTCTGGTAAATTATGTTCATCAATTGGTGTTGGCACTGCAACAATAAAAAAGTTAGCCTTTTTAAGCTCATCAATACTCGCAGTAAATTCAATATCGCAACCATCGAAATCAGCAGACGATAATTCTTCACTAGGATCAATTTTATTGCGCATCATATCAACCCTTGTTTGATTAATATCAAAACCAATAACTTTTATTTTTTTTGCAAATGCCAATGCAATAGGTAAGCCAACATAACCGAGGCCAATCACAGCAAGTTTAGATTCTTTGTTTAATAGCTGATGAATCATAATATTGTTTGTTTTAAACTTTAAAAAGTGTGCAAAAGTAAAATAATTTTTTATTCATCTAGGCTCAGTTAAAAATTTCTAAAAATCCTGTCAATAATTTAATCAAATTAATCATATTATTAACACTATTTATTCAATAAAACTGCTTACTTTCGCCACAAAATTAAATTTGTAATAAAGAGTTTGAATAAATTAATTAATAAATCATTAATTGAATAATGTTGAGGAGCTTTAATTTTCTGCGTTATTTAATTATTTTTCTTCTAATACTATTTGGTCAAAGAGATGTTTTTTCTCAAAGTAAAAATGGTAATTTAGTAGGAATTGGCGGCACTGTTACCGAAGATGAGATTTCAAGTCTTGAAAATGCAAAGGTAGTTTTGTTAAAAGATGGCGATGTAGTTCAAAGTATTATAACCGATGATAATGGTAAGTTTCTCTTCAAGATAATCCGTCAATCAGAATATATAATTGAAGTTTCTAAAGCTGGTTACGTAACAAAAAGATTATTCATTTCAACAAAAGATATACCCGATAATTTAGACATATCATGGCAAACAGGTATTACTGTAGATTTATTTAAACCATTTCCCAACTTAGATATTTCAATCCTCGATAATCCAATAGGTAAGATATATTATAACCCAAATATTAACGATTTTTCGTATGATGTAGAATATACCAAATCAATTAAAGCACAAATAGATGCCTTACAAATGGAAGTTGAAAAAAGAAGAGCTACAATTAATGGAAAGTTGTTAGCTCCCGAGGAACTGAAGCAAAGACAAAAACAAGAAGCCCAAAGAATAGAGGCCGCGCAACAACAACAGAAGCAAGCCATGCTGCAAGCAGTTGCTATTGCTCAAGCTAGCACTGCACCAGATGAAAAGGTTAAAAAGGAAACTGACGAAATGGAATTAGAAGAAGCCAAGGAATTAGAAGAGCTTAAAAAGCAAATACAAAAAGAAGTTGCAAGTGGTGATTTCGAAGATGAAAAAAGTGTGAAAAAAGAAGAAATGCTTGCTAAAAAACAAGCACAAAAGGATGCTGAAGCTATTGCTAAGGCTAAGTTGGATGCTGAAAACAAACAAAAACTTGAAGAAAAGGCTCAAGCTGAAGCTAATGCAATTTTAGAAGCTGCCTTAAGAAATAAGATGGAAAAAGAGGCTAAAGCTAAAGCTGAGGCCGACAGACTTGCAAAATTAGCGGAAATAGAAAACTCTAAAGCAGAGATGAAAGCTAAAGCTATATTAGATGCTGCCTATAAAAAACAACAAATGGCTGATGAAGAAGCTAAATTGGCGCTAGAAAAAAAAGCAATGCAAGAGGCTAAGTTAAAGGCAGAAGAGGATGCTAAGGCACAAGTACTCTTGAACGAAGCTATTAAGAAGAAACAATTGGCCGATATAGAGGCAGAGAAGGTAAGAAAGGCCAATGAGTTAAAATTAAAATTAGAACAAGAAAAAGCTGAAAAAGAAGAAGCAGAAATGAAGGCGATGCTAGCACTAGCAACTAAGAAAAGAGAAGAGGCAGAGGCGAAGGCGAAATTAGAATTGGATAAACAGCTTGAAATTGAAAGGTTGGCAAGAGAAAAAGCAAATGCAGATGCACTTATTGCCAAAGAATATGCCGATAAAAAAAGAGCAGAATCTGAAGCAGCAGTTTTAGCGGCAGTTTTAGCAGCAGAAAAAAAGAAAAAAGATGCTGAAGAAGCGGCAAGAGTAGATTCTTTAAGACTAGCAAATATTGATGCTGCAATAAAGAAGAAGGTGCTTGATGATACCAAAGCTGCTGCCGAAGCTGCCGCAAGAGCAAAGGCTACAGCAGATGCAAAGTCCAAGGCAGACGCTGAGGCAAAAAAGAGAATGGCTGAATTAAAAGCTAGCCAGCTTAAATCGAATCCTTCTGCTTCGAATAATGGTAAACCCAACATAATCAGTGAAAAAGAAGCGGAGGAAATTGCAAAAGCAAATTTTAATCGTAAGATGTCTCGTGAGGAACGAGAAGCTTATTTAAGTGATTTGGCCCTAAAATACCCAGAAGGAATAACAGTTGAAGAAGAGCAGTTTCCAAGTTTTAAAATAACTAGAATAATAAATAGAATTAAGAATGAGGCAAATGAATATAGAATGATTGAGTTTAAGTTTGGTAATTTTTATAAAAAGAATGATGCAGATATTACTGAACCTGTCTTTAAGAGTGAAACCAAAGGGTATGAACAATTTATAAAAAGGTAGAAAGCTTAAATAAATGTTATCGATTTAAAAATGGAATTAAAGTTTTCAAACACAGATTTAAAATGAAAAAAAATTGGTGGAAATTTTTATCAGTTGTTTTGGTTTTGTATACCATAATTGGAGGCTTCTTGTTACCTGTGCCTAGAATGCAAATTCTTCATGAAACTATACGTAACCTTTATTTCCATGTTACTATGTGGTTTGGTATGATAATTATTCTTACCATCTCAATTGTAAATAGTGTAAAATACCTCAGTAATCAGAAAATTAGTAATGACATAATAGCTGATGAAGCTTCAAAAGTTGGTTTACTTTTTGGAATAGCCGGATGCATTACAGGTTCACTATGGGCAAAATATACTTGGGGGGCTTGGTGGGTTGCTGATGCAAAATTGAATGGAGCCGCAATTTCATTACTTTTTTATTTCGCATATCAGATATTAAGAAGTTCAATTAGCGATGAAACCAATAGAGCTAGAATTGCCGCAGTATATAATATTTTTGCATACATCATGTTTATAATATTTATTATGGTTTTACCAAGAATGGTTGATAGCCTTCATCCAGGAAATGGCGGTAATCCTGGATTTGGAAAATACGATTTAGATAAAAATATGAGAATGGTTTTTTATCCTGCAATTATTGGTTGGACTTTAATTGGAGTTTGGATTATGAATATTGGAATTAGAATAAGAAATTTAAATATTAAAAATGAAGAAATACATAATAGTGGCATTACTGATTAGTTTTATTACTAATAATCTAAATGCTCAAACAGTCAGTTCATCAGAAATTGAAATGGCAGATAAATTAATAGCAAATGGTAAGATTTACATAGTTGTTGGTGTTTTATGCATTGTTTTTATATGTATTAGCATTTATCTTTTTTTGCTAGATAAAAGAGTAACTAATTTAGAGAAGAATAAATAAAATGAAAAAAACGCATATTATAGCCATCATAGTAATTGCTATAGCTATTGGTGCAATTATGACAACTGTAGCCGATAGTAGCACATACGCAAATTTTACTGAAGCAGCAAAAAATCCTGACGATGAATATCATGTTGTAGGAAAACTAAATAAGGAAATGCCTCTAGTGTATGCCCCTGAAAAGAATGCAAACCTTTTTTCCTTTTATCTAAAAGACATTGATGGTAAAGAGCGTAAAGTATTATTTAATGGGGCAAAGCCTCAGGATTTTGAAAGGTCTGAACAGGTTGTAATTGTTGGGAAACATGGTAGTGATAATAATTTTTATGCAACACAAATTCTTATGAAATGCCCTTCGAAATATAATAATGGTCAAGAAGTAGCCGCTAAATAATATTCTTATGCATTTAATACTAATTGATGGAATTGAGCGTAATAATTTATTACCTTTTACCTTTACAAAACCGGTTTCAGAAATTAGGTTTGGAATTTTAACCATAACTGAAAAATGGGAAAAAATACTTGCCTCAACTGCAGGATTTATAACACAAGATTATTTAAAATATAAATATCCAAACATTAGCAATATTGACCGTGATGTTATATTAGTGAATGGAAGTATTTGTCCAGACAAACATTTAGTAAACGCAATTCAAGAGTTAAAGCAAGGCGAATCTTTATTTAGTAAAGAGAAATTTTTAGCAGCTAATATCGGAAAGCTTGTGCCAATAAGTATTCAAGAAGCATCTTCTATAATTAATTTATTTGAGAAACTAGAATACAAAAATGAATTTTTATATATTGATAACGTCTGGGATATTTTTACAAAAAATAATGAAGCAATAGAATCTGATTTTGAATTAGTAACAAAAGGAAGAATCTCTGAAACCATCAGTAATACCAATCAGGTTATTAAACCTGAAAACATTTTTATAGAAAAAGGAGCAATAGTAGAATGTTCGATATTAAATGCTTCGACAGGTAAAATTTATATTGGCAAAAATGCTGAGATTATGGAAGGCTCAATTGTTAGAGGGGCTTTAGCTATGTGCGAAGGTTCAGTATTGAAATTAGGGACAAAAATTTACGGGCCTACTACTATTGGTATTCACAGCAAAGTTGGAGGAGAGGTTAATAACTCAGTAATTTTAGGATATTCTAATAAAGCACACGATGGCTTTCTAGGAAACTCAGTTATTGGTGAATGGTGCAATTTAGGGGCAGATACAAATAACTCTAATCTTAAAAACAATTATAGTTTAGTTCAAATTTATAATTACAACAAAAAAGAATTTGTAAATACCGGATTACAATTTTGTGGACTCATTATGGGTGACCATTCAAAATGTGGAATTAATACCATGTTTAATACAGGAACAGTTGTTGGAGTATCGTCAAATATTTTTGGAGCAGGGTTTCCTGCTAAATATATAAGCTCCTTTACTTGGGGAGGTATTCAAGATACGAAGGAATTTGAACTTGAAAAAGCAATTGAATTGGCCAAGAAGGTTTATGAACGAAGGAAATTACTTTTCGATAAAGTAGAGGAGGATATATTTCGATTTTTGTTTAAAAGCAAATTATAATCAACAATGGTAAATTTAGTTACTAATGGAATAAATATAGTTGTTGAAACAAACTATAATAAGGCATTTTCTATACCTTACACGAAGTTTCACCTTTTCAACTACATAGTAACAATTGAAAACTTGACAGACTTTACAGTTCAATTATTACGCCGTCATTGGTACATAATTGATAGTATTGGTGAACATATTGAGGTAGAAGGTGAGGGTGTTATTGGTAAACAGCCTAGTTTAATACCAAATGAAACTTATTCATACGAAAGTGCGTGTAATTTAAATTCCGATATGGGAAAAATGTATGGTGTTTATACCTTTCAACGAAAAGTTGATGAATTATTATTTTCTGTAAAAATTCCTGAATTTCAATTGATAGTGCCTTATAGAATGAATTAAATAATGAATATAGTTAAGCTCATATTATTTCTTTTCGCAATAATTTTAATATATTCATTTACCTTAAGAAAATCAAATTCAAATTTAACCAAGGAACTTCTCGGAGAAAAGCTTTTTAATGAAAAGTTATTGTCTAGTGACCGCTCAATTAGTTGTGCTTCATGCCATAAACCTGAGTTTGCTTTTTCCGATACTTTAGATTTTAGTTTAGGTGTTGGTGGTAAAAAAACTACTCGTAATGTGCCAACCGCAATGAATATGAGCGCTCGTACCTTGTTTTTTTTTGATGGTAGAGCTGCTTCACTTGAAGAACAGGCTTTAGGTCCAATTCAAAATCCTGATGAAATGAATTTGAACATTGATAGTGCTATTAATAGATTAAACGCTAATAAATCATATAGAGCTGATTTTATAAAATTGTATAACTCAATAGCAAATAGACAAAATTTAGGAGATGCTATTGCTTCATTTGAAAGGACATTAGAGACCAGTAATAGCGAATATGATTTGTTTATTAAAAACAAGAAAAACGGTTTCTCTTCTTCTGCCTTGCGTGGTAAAAGTATTTTTATTGGCAAAGGAAAATGTTTCGACTGCCATAGTGGTACCGACTTTACAAATGATGAATTCAGAAATATTGGACTATATAATGGCTCAAATATGGCTGATAAGGGAAGATTTGAGATTACGAAGAATGAAAAAGATATTGGTTTATTTAAGGTGCCTGGCTTGCGAAACATAGAAATTACAGCACCTTATATGCACAATGGTATTTTTAAAACACTTGAAGAGGTTGTTACTTATTATAATAATCCTAATGAGATAGTTTCTAATTCAATTAACAGAGATTCTGTGGTTACTAAGTTAAACCTTACAAAAGAGGAACAAATAGATTTGGTGGCGTTTTTGAAGAGTCTCACCGACAGAAGATTCAAAAAGACTAAATAATATTCCAATTAATTATTTCCTTACCATTTTTTAAAAGATAATTATTGGCCTGAGAAAAGTGTTTACAACCTAAAAAGCCTCTATGCGCTGAGAAAGGGGAAGGATGAGCAGCTTCTAAAATGAGATGTTTTTCTTTATCTACTAATTTAGATTTTTGTATCGCATAGTTACCCCAAAACATAAAAACAACATTATTTAGATTAGATGAAATTGCTGAAATAACAGAGTCAGTAAAAAGTTGCCAACCAATTTTATTGTGACTTGCTGGTTCGTTGGCTTGTACTGTAAGAATGCTATTCAATAGCAATACTCCTTGCTTGGCCCAGCATTCAAGATTTCCGTGTGTTGGGTCTTTTATATTAACATCTTCCTTAAGTTCTTTTATTATATTTTTTAATGATGGCGGAATTCTATAGCCAACAGGAACTGAGAAACTCAAACCATTTGCTTGTCCTATATTATGATATGGGTCTTGCCCTAAAATAACAACCTTAACACCTTCTAGTTGTGTAAGTTTAAACGCTAAAAATATTTTATCTTCCGAAGGAAATATTTCTAGCCTTTTTAATCTCTGGTCTTCTAGAAACAACAATATTTTTTTGTAATATTCCTTATTGGTTTCATTTTCAAATAACGAATTCCATGTATAAAGATTCGTTACCATTTTAGAGTAGTTTAATGATATTGTATACAATTTGTTGAATACTCATATCAAAAGTTTTTATTGAATAGGTTGCTTGCGTGTAAAATTTAATTCTATTAGTCAATAGAGTATCAATAGTTAAATTAATATCTTTATTGTTATTCAATAACGGTCTTCCCGAGGTATTATTTCTTAACCTATTTAGTAGCGTTTCTTTTTCTACATCAAGATAAATGGATACAAATTTTTCTTTGATGAATTGAATATTATTTTCAAAACAAGGAGTTCCTCCACCTGATGCAATAACAATATTATTTTTCAAGCTTAAATTTTTCAATTGTTCGGTTTCTAATTTTCTAAAATAATCTTCACCTTTTACATTAAAAATTTCGCTAATGGTTATCCTTTCAATATTTTCAATCTCCTTGTCTATATCAAGAAAATTATAGTTGAGTTCTTTGGCTAAGGCAGCACCAATAGCTGACTTACCTGAGCCCATAAAACCTAAAAGTATAATTAGCATGTTTAATTAAATAAAAACTGCCTCAAAAATTAGTTTGAGGCAGTTTTTTAAATGAATTTTATTTCTTTTTCTTTTTGGTCTTTTTATCAACCGGTGCTATTTCTTCGGGCACTTCTTTGATAACTTTAAATTCTGTTCTTCTGTTTTGTTGATGTTCTTGTTCAGTACAAACAACATCATTCGAACACTTATTCACCAATTTAGTTTCACCATAACCTTTTGAAGATATTCTCTTACGGCTAATTCCTTTCTTGTGCAAATACTCGGAAGCAGCTTTCGCTCTTCTATTGGATAAATTTTGGTTGTATTTATCGTCTGCACGACTATCAGTGTGTGAGCTTAATTCAATTTTAACTTTAGGATTGTCGTTTAATAACTTTAAAAGTTTATCTAATTCAGCTATAGCATCCTGACGTATATCAGATTTATCTAAATCATAAAAAATCATATCTGGATTTTCCAATACTACAGGTTTATCAACTACTAATTCTTGCAATACAAAGTTATTTGTAATGGTTTTGTTTTCAGTAAGGTTCTTTGTCTCCATACCATCTTTTGTTACACTAAAGTATCCATTCTTACGCACTTCATAAGTATAATCACAGTCATTTAATAACTCAAAGGAGTAATTGCCGTCAGAGTCAGTAAAAACGCTATCAACAGCCGCTGTAGTTACATTCTTTAAAATAATTGTTGCACCAGCAATTGCTGCGCTATTCTCTTTATTTGTAACCTTTCCATCAGCAACTACTTTGTATGGATTTACTACAAAAGTAAATATCCTATCACTATTATTTCGGTTCGAAGACAAATAACCACTCTTCTTATCAGCATTCCATAATAAGCCAAAATCGTCGGCTTTTGAATTAATTGGATAATTTAAGTTTTTGGCTGTTCCGTAAGAGTTGCCTGTAATTTCTGACACAAAAATATCTAAACCTCCTAGCCCTTTTAAACCATTAGAAGAGAAATACAACTTGTTGTCTATTCCAACTACTGGGAAGTTTTCATTTCCACCAGTATTAATTCCAGTTCCTAAGTTTGCAGGTTTACTCCATTCTCCATTAGCTAATGTAGTAACATAAATATCAGAACCACCAAAACCGCCAGGCATATCACTTGCAAAATACATTGTTTTACCGTCGGTTGTAAGTGCTGGATGAGAATTTGAATAGTCAGGACTATTATATGGGAATGATTTAGCTTTTTTCCATTCGTTATCTACTATGCTATCGTGATTGATAGACATATTATAAACTTTAGAGTATTTTTCTGAAAGTTTAATTTTATCGGAATTTACACTTGAATAGTAAATTTCGCTACCTCCGTTTGCAAATGCCGCAGTACTATTATGGAATTTTTTATTTACGTTACCATTTAATTCTAGTGGTTCACCTAGTTTACCTTGAGCATCTTTTTTTGCATAGTACAAATGCGCGTAGCCCATCATAGTTCCGCGATATACTTCTTTTCTTCTTACTTCTTTTTTCTCAGCAGCATATACCACGCCTTCTTTATAAACAACAGGAGAGAAAGAAGATTCGAAACCTGAGATGTCCAACTTGTTAACAGTATAGCGATTGCTATCTTTTACAAAAGCAGGAATTGCGTTGCAAGAGCTTAATAATGATTTAGCAATTGCATTATCTGCTTGTTCTGCTAATACACTATTCAATTGTGATTTAGCTTCATCATATTTGCCAAGGCTCATTAAGGTTTGTGCATAATGTAGCTTTGTTGTGGGTGTACATTTGGCATCAGCAACTGCTTCTTTAAAATACTTTTCAGCATTTTTATAATCATTAATTTTATAAAAACAATCGGCCAATTTTTCAAGCGTTGTAATTTTTTTCTTTTTTAAAACTGCTTTTTCGAAATAGCCAGATGCTTTTTTATAGCCAAATGCGTTGTATTGTGAATTCCCTAACTGTGTATAGTATTGAGAACAACTGCTAAGTAATATGGCAAAAGATATTATCGGTAATATTTGTAATTTATTTTTCATTCTATCGTTGTAATTGTCCTTAAATAATAATTATATTTTTAATTAAGATTAGAAATAACGTGGGTTTTTAATCTTCATTGTTTTAGAAGCAAAATCATAACCTAACATAAATTCCAAACTTCCTTTATTGTATTTTCTTATTCCACTAAAGTTATAATCGTAGCTCATTCCTAATCTTAATTCAGGCGTAACATTATATCCTAACAACCCTACAATCCAAGATCCTGTTCTGTCAACTCTATATGAAAGTCCAGCACTGAATGACTCTCCAAAAAAAGCATTACAGTTTATGTCAACTTGCATTGGAGCTGCTCTCTGATACTTTATCAAAGCAGATGGTTTCAACATTAAATTGCTACCAATATCAAATAAATAACCTGCTGTAAATGTGTAATGTGTTTTGAAGAAGTTAAAATCTTTATCATTGCTTACTGAATATTTAGCTGGTTCATTAGCATAAAGTGCAGGTATTGAAAGGCCTGCATAAAATTTCTTTGTATAGTAGTAAGCACCAAAACCAATTTTTGGCGTCCAAAATGGATTGGTATTATTAAAAGCAACATCGCTAGTTTTATCATCCCATGTTTCTGTTGAGCTATTTTTGTATCCAACATTTACCAATCCAGCATTAAGTCCCAATGATAATTTTGCATCTTCACTTACTTTAATATGATAAGCATAGTTTAGCATTAAGTCGTTGCGTCGAAATCCACCAGTTCTATCATTTACAAAGGTAAAGCCTAGTCCCATTGTTTCACTTTTTATAGGCCCATCTATTCCAAAAACACTTGTTTGAGGACGACCATCAAAACCTAGCCATTGTTGCCTGTGAATTAGGGTTGCACCAATATAAGGATGTGAACCAGCATAAGCAGGATTAAGAAATAAACCATTAAACATATAATGGCTTAACATAGGGTCTTGCTGCGAATAGCCTTTGATTGCTATTGTTAAAATTGTAACTAGTGTTATTATCTTTTTCATCTCTATTATTTTTCTTAATTAATTACTGGTATTATATTAACGTTTTAAATCTATATAGTTCTTTAGGGTTTCTACATTGCCATTAGGGAAAGTTACCACTACATAATATGTTCCTTCTGGCAAATCAGTTCCGGAATTATTTGTTCCATTCCATATTTTATCCGCGTTATTATAACCTTCTATAGACCATACGACACTTCCCCATCGGTTGAAAATTTCTACCTTGTTATCTGGATATTTTTCAATTGCTCCAATAATATAGGCATCATTTTTACCATCATTGTTAGGAGAGAAACCAGTAGGTAATTTAAATTCTTTAGGCTCCTTTAGTATAATTGTATCAAGAACTTCACAACCAACTATGTCAGAAACTTTTAGGTAATAAATACCAGCACCTAAATTTGTTAAATCTTCTGATGTTGATGTTGTAGCACCAGACCAGTTGAATGATAAAGGCGCAACACCACCAACAGCAGTTAAATTAATTGAACCATCTTTTTTCCCAAACTCACTTATATTAAAGTTTCCAGGAATATAAATTTCTACATCTTTAGTAATAGTAATTGGTGCACCTGCAGTAGCTGCAAACCAGGTAGTATCTGAAGTTTTTTCGCAACCAGCTGCGTTTCTTACTTTAACCCAAACGCGTTCGGTTGTTGTAATAGTTATACTTTGTGTTGTGGCTCCATTAAACCAAATATTACCTGTATTTTCAGATGAAGTTAATGTTATTGTACCATCGCATTTTGCACCACTATTACTTGATGTTATTGTTGGTTTATTTACGCTTGGAATATAAGTAAATGTATACACTGGCGATGTTGCGGTACAGCCATCTGTTGATGTTGCAGTTACACTATAAGAAACCGTTCCAGTTTGTGCAGTAAATGTAATACTATCAGTTGTAGCACCGGCACCACTCAAGTTCCAAACATTACTTGCAGTTGCGGCTGTATCTGCCCAAAGCTTGATAGTTTCACCTGCACAAACTAATGGAGGTTGATTAGCAGTAATTAAGGCAACTGGAGGAGTTAATACGGTTACAATAGTTGGCGCTGATGTAGAAACACATCCTGCAGCATCTGTTACACTTACGGTATAACTTCCGCTAAAGAAAACCGTTATAGATTGAGTTTGTTCATTATTTGGGCTCCATTTGTTGCCAGATGTGTAACTTGATGTTAAGGTTACTGAACCTCCCGGACAGAATGATGTTGGTCCGCTTGCAGTAATAATTGGAGTTGGTAATGCTGAACCAACATTTACTTGTGTAACTGCTGATGTAGCACTGCAACTTTGATTATTTGTTATGGTAACAAAATAATTTCCTGTTTGATTAACAGATATAGATTGAGTAGTTGCTCCTGTATTCCAAAGATATGTTCCACCAGCAGGTGCTGAACTTGATGTTATTGTTACTGAACCGCCAGCACAGAATGATGTTGGGCCACTATTAGTAACTACTGGAACAGTTACCGAAGGATTAATGCTAACTGTAGTGCTTCCTGTAGAGCTGCCACAAGCATTTGTAACGACTACAGAATAAGTATTAGCTGTAGAAACAGAAATTTGCTGTGTAGTTTGTCCAGAAGGAGACCATAAATAAGAAGAATTAGGATTTCCAGCGTCTAAATTAACAGAACCACATCCGCTAATTGTTGGCGGTAATATAACAACTGGTGCACCTAAAGCAGTATTAACAGATACAGTATCAGAGTTAGAACATCCAGCTGAAGTTGTTACCAAAACTGAATAATTTCCGTTGATTACAGCGTTATAGTTATTAGCAGTTGCATTTGGAATCACTACAGAGTTATTTGACCATACATAAGTTGAACCTGCTAACTGAGTGCCTGCAGTTAGAGTTACTCCACCGCATTGATTGAAAGGACCACCTAGGTTAACTGTTGGAATAGTTTGAATAACAACATTTATGGTGTTACTAGTAATGCTATTACAAGTATTACTGGCAGTTAAGTAATAGCTGCCACTTTGTGTAATTGTAAATGAATTTAAATTATTATTTTGGTTTACATTATTACCATCAAACCATTGATAAGTAGTTCCTGAAGGATAAGTTCCAGCGTTCACTATTACAGATCCACAGCTTGGAGCCGGAGCCACTAATGGAATGCTTGTTATGGTATTTTGTATGGTTACATTAGTAGTATCGCTAGCAGTACATCCATCAGAATTAGTAATTAGTACTGAGTAGCTTTCGGTTACTGAGGCAATATAAGTATTGTTTGTTGCAGCTGGTGAAATTGGTCCTAATGAATTGTACCAGATGTAAGTAGTATTTGCAGGTTGAGAACCAGCAGACAAGGTAGTTGAACCACAAACAGAGTAAGGACCACCAATATTTGCTGTAGGCACCGGATTGATGGTTACATTGGCAGTTGAACTTGTAACAGATCCGCAGCTATTTGCAACCACTACGCTATATGCACCAGAAATAGTGGCTGTATAGGTTTGGTTGGTTGCATTGCTAATCTGAACAGTACCATCAAACCATTGATAAGTAGCACTACTAAAGCTACCTGCATCTAAAGTTACATTAGTTCCGCAAGTTGCAATTGGTGCACCTAAATTGATAGCAGAAAGCGGATTTGCAATGCTAACTAATTTTGAATCAGAAGCTGAACATCCATTATCAGTAACAGTAACAGAGTAATTTCCAGCTGTATTTACAGTAATTGTCTGAGATGACTGATTTCCGGGTGTCCATGAGAAATTGGCACCAGTATTATTTGCGTCTAAGGTAATAGAAGTGCCAGCGCAAATTGATGTGTCATTACCTAAATTAACCACTGGAATTGCCTTTATTTCAACTTGAGCTGAAGCTGCTGTTGTTCCACAAGAATTTGTAACTGATACCGTGAAAGTATTTACCCCGACTGTTGATATACTAACTGTTTGTGTCGTTTCAGCTGTTGGAGTATTCCATAAATAATTTGAACCAGCATTTTGAGCATCTAAGGTAACGGTGCCTCCACATTGAGAGAATGGTCCTCCTAAATTGACTACTGGGCTTGAATTGATAATAACATTAGCAGTATCTGAAGTTGAACAATTATTAGAATTAGTTATTACAACAACATAATCTCCTGTTGTGGTTGCTGTAAAGCTAGGATTAGTAGAAAGTGATGTAGAGCTTCCTTGTAGAGTCCAATTATAATTATTTGTAGAATTAGAAGGGCCTGCTACTAGAGCAACTGTGGCATCACAAACGTTATAAGGTCCTGCCAATTGTACTGAAGGAACTGCTAATATATTAATGATTATACTATCTATTACAGATCCACATCCATTATTAACAATAACTTTATAGTTACCAGAAGCAGTGACTATAATTTGTTGAGTTGTTGCTGTATTACCAGAACCTAATAACCAAGTATATGTTGATCCAGGATTTCCAGCATCTAATGTAACAGAGCCTCCACATTGATTTACTGTAGGGCCTAAATTAACAATTGGAATATTATTATTAATTGTAACATTTATTGAATCGGTACTTGTACATCCAAATGAATTAGTTACGATTACAGAATAATCTCCACTAATACTTACTGAAATACTAGCGGTTGTTGAAGCTTGAGAATCATTCCATAAGAATGTTGATCCTGAGTTTCCAGCTGTTAAATTTACTGTTCCATTACATTGTGTAATGTCGTTACCCAAATTTACAATTGGATTTGCATTAATAACAACATTTACTGTATCAGTATTGGAGCCACAAGCATTTGTAACAGTTGCAATATAATTTCCTGATGTACTAACATTTAAAGTTTGATTTGTTCCAAGAACTGTAGGATTACCTAATGCATTCCATGAATAACTAGTTCCAACATTTCCAACATTTAGATTAGCTGTACCTCCACATTGAGTAATGTCTGGGCCTATAGATACTATAGGTAATTGACCGTCAACATTAATTGCTATGGTATCAGAAGAAGAACAATTAAATGAATTTGTAACTACTACTGAGTAATTACCTGTGTTAGTAGCAGTGAATAATTGGTTAGATCCTTGACCATTGTTCCAGTCAAATGTTGCACCTGCATTTCCTGCATCAAGTGTTATTGAACCACCGCATTGAGCTGAGTCAACACCTAAATCCACTGAAGGGATTGGATTAATTGTAACAATAACAATATTAGAAGTATCAACTCCGCATGAGTTTGAAACGATAACTGAATAGCTGCCACTTCCAACTTGCACTATTTGAGTAGTATCTGCAGTTGGAGTATCCCATAAATATGTTGAGCCTGGATTACCTGCGTTTAATGTAACTAAACCTCCACATTGAGTTTGATTTGCTCCAAGGTTAATAGAAGGTTGGTTAATAATATTTACAGAAATTGAGTTCGATGTATTTGAACAACCATTAGCATCCGTTACTACGGCAAAATAATTTCCAGCATTCAACGCGTAAATGTTTTGAGATGGAATGGTTGAGTTAGACCAAACTACATTTGGAATATTAGAAGCTAGTTCTACAGAATCGCCATTACAAAATGTTGTTGGTCCATTTGCTGAAATAATAGGAGCAGTAGGTAATGGATTTACAATAATATTTAAGGTATCAGAAGGTAAACCACAACTTTCTATACTTACACTATAACTTCCTGGGTTTATAATTGTTATTGATTGTGTTGTTTCACCAGTGCTCCAAACGTTACCTACTAATTCTGAAGAAATTAAGGTTACACTACCACCTTGGCAAATTGTATCGTTGCCAACTATTGTTATTGTGGGAGTAAAAGGAGCTACTGAATTTATAACTTTATTAGCGGAGGTTGATGAACAACCGTTTACATTTGTATGTGTTACAGTAAATGTTCCAGGGTTAGCAACGGAAATTGAATTTGAAGTAGAACCATTTGACCATACATTATTTGATGAATAACTCGAAATTAATTGAATAGAACCTCCTTGACAGAATTCATTTAATCCTGTGTTAGTAGTTATTACTGGAATTGCAGGTAAAGGATTTATTGTTACATTGAATGGCAAAGAAGTGTTTGAACAGCCATTTGCATCAGTTGTAGTTACTGTATATGCTCCACCTGAGGTAACAAAAATACTTTGAGTTATTGCATTGTTACTCCATAATAAACCTGTATTTGAAGAAGATAATAAGTTAACAACCTCTCCTTGACAAACTGTTGATGGGCCATTAGCAATTATTTGTGGTTGATTTGGTAATGGATTTACAGAAACAGTTAATGCAGGTGATGGAGCAGAGCAACCTGCTACTTGAACTGTATATATTCCTGATGTGGTTACGGTTATAATGCTAGAAGTTAATGAATTTTGAACAACACCATTAATAGACCAGATATTTCCAGTTGGAGCTGTTGACTCTAATTGGATACTTCCACCAACACAAAATGAATTTGAACCATTTGAAATAATAATTGGTTGTATTATCTGATTTACAGTAACATCAGTTGGTAAAGAAGTTGCTGAACAGTTATTTGCATCAGTAACAGTTAATGTTACAGAATTAGTGGAGTTAACGTATATTGAATCATTAGTTAATCCATTCGACCATAAATTACCGGTTGTTGAACTTGAAATAAGTAAAACGCTATCACCTGCACAAAATATTAATGGTCCTACAGCAGTTATTGTAGGAATAACAGGAATGTTTACTAATACAGAAATGGTATCAGAGGTTAATGACAAACAATTGTTAGCGTCTCCAACTTGCAAATATATTGAAGGATTTGACTGAGTAACACTAATAGACTGGGTGATTGAACCATTACTCCATAAATTATTGGTAGGGTTATTAGAAGTTAAAACAACCGAACCGCCTTGGCAAAAGGTTAATGGTCCTGACGGAGTTATTACTGGCGATATTGGTAAGCTATTAACTACCACGTTAATGTCTGTAGATTGCGAAGTACAACCAAAACTATTGCTTACAGTTACATGATAAATACCAGAATTAGTCACCACCAAAGAATCATTTGAACCGCTAGGTGACCATGAATTGTTATTTATTGATGACGAAATAAGAATTACGTTATCACCTTGGCAGAAGGTTGTTGGGCCATCAGCTGTTATTGTAGGTACAGCAGGATTTGGATTTACTGTTACAATAACAACGTTTGAGGAATCAGAGCAACCAGGAATGGTTACATAGAAAGTATCGGTACTATTAATTGTGATTGAATTTGATGTTTCACCATTCGGGAACCATGTATTACCAGTGGCTTGGTCAGAAGTTAAGATAACAGAACCACCTTGACAAAATGTAGTAGCAGTATTTGCAGTGATTACAGGAGTGGTGATTGGTATCACAGTTATTTGAAGAGAATCAGATGTTGCTTGACAAGAATTTATATCTGTTGTAGTTACACTTAAATCGCTTATAGAATTGAAAACAGTGATTGATTGACTTGTAGCACCATTACTCCATAAATAAGAAGCAGATAAACTTGATGTTAAAATAATTGAATCGCCATCACAAAAGGTAGTCGGGTGATTATTTGTAATAGTTATAATAGGAATAGTTGGAATATTTACTGTTACTGAAATTGTATCAGAGTAATTTTTACAACCATTACCATCTGTGATGGTAGCAAAATAATTCCCAGTTGTGTCTGCATTTATTGAG
>JBEIDK010000007.1:0-50385 GCA_040383485.1 Flavobacteriales bacterium | reverse complement strand
GTCAATTTCCAAATTGACAAAACAAAAATTCCATTTCAAAAAAAGTACTTCTAAATGGTGTGCTTTTTTTGTAAAATTGTTTGAATATGCATAAAGGAATCAAATTGAAATATTGCAAATTTCAAATGAGCATTTATTAACCCTTTCCATATTGCCAGGGCATCATAGCGACCCATTTAACAGACTAATAGTATCACAAGCAATTGCTGAAAACTTAACACTTATCTCAAAAGATAAAGGACTAAAGAAGTACAAGATTATGCAGCAATGGGCATAGAATCAAACTAAAATTGTCAAATTTCAAAAACCTGAAACGTTTAATTTTTATGTAATGAGGCGTCGTTGGATACCCTTCTAAATGCCAAACCTCATCTCATCTTAAACAAAAAAACTATGAACTATCGAACTAAAAACTAAAAACTATAGAACTATAGAACTTAAAACTAAGAACTAAATTGTAAAAAAAAGAAAACCCTCAGTTTGCACCGAGGGTTAACTTCTATTAATAACAATTAAAATTCTAATTAAGCTTCAACAGCTCTAACTCTTTCGCGTTTGCTAATCGCTAAGTTTTCAAATTCTTCATTAGTACCAACTACAAGTTTCTCGTAATCACGTAAACCTGTTCCTGCTGGTATTAAGTGTCCAACGATAACATTTTCTTTCAATCCAGCTAAATTATCAACTTTGCCATTAACAGCAGCCTCGTTTAATACTTTAGTTGTTTCTTGGAAAGATGCAGCGCTAATCCAGCTTTTTGTTTGTAATGAAGCTCTTGTTATACCTTGAAGTTTTTGAGTTGTAGTAGCTGCTATAGCATCTCTAAATTCAACCAACTTCATATCTTTACGCTTTAACATTGAATTCTCATCACGTAATCTGCGTGCAGAAATCATTTGACCAACCTTAAGAACTGTAGAATCGCCAGATTCAGTAATATATACCTTTCCGTATAATTCATCATTCTCACGCATAACATCCGACTTATTTGCCATTTGGTTTTCTAAGAAAGAAGTATCTCCTGGATCAGCAACTAATACTTTACGCATCATTTGCTTTACAATAACCTCAAAATGTTTATCATTAATTTTCACACCTTGCAATCTATAAACTTCTTGAATTTCATTTACTAAGTATTCTTGAACTGCCGTTGGTCCTTTAATTGATAATATGTCATCTGGTGTAATTGCACCATCCGACAATGGCATACCAGCTTTAATAAAGTCGTTTTCTTGAACTAGTATATGTTTACTTAAAGGAACCACATATTTTCTTACTTCTCCACTTTTAGCTTCAACCATAACCTCACGGCTACCACGCTTTATCTTACCAAAAGTAACAATACCATCTACTTCAGTTACAACAGCCGGGTTCGATGGGTTACGTGCCTCAAATAATTCAGTTACACGTGGCAAACCACCTGTAATATCACCACCTTTACCAGCACTACGAGGTATTTTTACTAAAATAGTACCACCGTCAACTTTTTGTCCTTCTTCAACAATGATATGTGCACCAACTGGAATGTTATAACTACGTAATACTTCACCATTTTTTGCCGTTACACGAATTGAAGGATTTTTTGCTTTATCACGAGTGTCAATTACTACTTTCTCGGTAAATCCTGTCTGCTCATCACTTTCTTCACGATAAGTTACACCAGCTTCTAATGCATCAAACTCAATTAATCCGTTTAATTCAGTAATGATAACAGCATTAAATGGATCCCAATCACAAATCAAAGTACCCTTTTCTAGTGTATCACCATTCTCAACATATAATGTAGAACCATAAGGAATATTAGAAGTGGTCAAAATCATTTTGGTATTTTTGTCAACCAAACGCATTTCTGCAGAACGACCAATTACCATTTTCACTTTCTTACCATTCTCTTTTCTCTCAACATAACGTAATTCATCAATTTCAATAATACCATCATGCTTGGCCTTTAATGAAGACTCTGTTGTATAGCTACCCGCAACACCACCTACGTGGAATGTTCGAAGTGTAAGCTGTGTACCAGGTTCACCAATAGACTGTGCTGCAATAACACCAACAGCCTCACCACGCTGAACCATACGGCCCGTTGCAAGGTTACGACCATAGCATTTAGAACAAACACCTTCTTTGCTTTCGCATGTTAATACCGAACGAATTTCAACAGATTCAATCGGAGATTTTTCAATTTCAGTTGCTTCATCTTCTTTAATTTGCTCACCTGCTTCAACAATTAACTTACCTGTACTTGGGTGAATTACATCATGAACAGAGGTACGTCCTAAAACCCTATCATATAAAGATTCTACAACATCATCGTTTTTCATTAATGCCGATGCAACAAGACCACGTAAAGTACCACAATCTTCAATTGTAATAATTACATCTTGAGAAACATCAACTAATCTTCTTGTTAAGTATCCAGCATCGGCCGTTTTTAGAGCGGTATCAGCCAATCCTTTACGAGCACCATGGGTTGAAATAAAATATTCTAAGATTGATAAACCTTCCTTAAAATTTGAAATAATCGGATTTTCGATAATTTCGCCACCCCCAGAAGCTGATTTTTGAGGCTTAGCCATCAAACCACGCATACCGCTTAGCTGACGAATTTGTTCTTTACTACCACGAGCACCAGAATCAAGCATCATATATACTGAGTTGAATCCTTGCTTGTCATTTATTAAAGTATTCATTAATTTTTGAGTCAAACGAACATTTGTATGACTCCAAATATCAATAATTTTGTTGTAACGCTCACGGTCGGTAATAACTCCCATGTTGTATTCATTCTTAACTTCTTCTACTTGTTCAGTAGCTGATTCAATCATCGCTTCTTTCTCATCAGGAATTAATACATCACCTAAGTTAAATGATAATCCACCACGGAAAGCCATGCTAAATCCAAGGTCTTTCATATCATCTAAGAACTTAGCTGTTGCTGCTACACCTGATGTTTTAAGAATAATACCAATGATGTCGCGTAATGACTTTTTAGTTAACAATTCGTTAATAAAACCAACTTCATGAGGTACTACCTGATTAAATAAGATTCTACCTACTGATGTTTCCATCACTTTATAAGTAAGCTCATTATTTTCGCGTACTCTTAATTTACATTTTACTACCGCATGCAAGTCAACCATTTTCTCATTGTAAGCTATGGTAACTTCTTCAGGCGAATAGAAAGTTAAACCTTCACCTTTTACAGTTTCATCAGCAGTAGATTTCTTAATTTTGGTCATATAGTAAAGACCCAAAACCATGTCCTGCGATGGAACCGTTACTGGTGCTCCATTTGCAGGATTTAAGATATTGTGAGACGCCAACATCAACATTTGAGCTTCCAAAATTGCAGCATTTCCTAATGGTAAATGCACAGCCATTTGGTCACCATCAAAATCCGCGTTAAACGCTGTACAAACCAAAGGATGCAATTGAATTGCTTTTCCTTCGATTAACTTTG
Source organism: Flavobacteriales bacterium (assembly GCA_040383485.1). GTDB lineage: Bacteria > Bacteroidota > Bacteroidia > UBA4408 > UBA4408 > JBEIDK01. The sequence goes on along the minus strand of JBEIDK010000007.1, from coordinate 46,922 downwards.
GTTGGAAAGATTGGATACCTAATCTGTGTAATGTTGGGGCACGATTCAAAAGTACCGGATGTCCTTTCAAAATGTTTTCTAAAATATCCCAAACAATTGCATCTTTTCTATCAACAATTTTCTTTGCCGATTTTACTGTTTTTACAACACCACGTTCAATCATTTTTCTAATGATAAATGGTTTGTAAAGTTCAGCCGCCATATCTTTAGGGATACCGCATTCGTGTAATTTCAATTCAGGACCAACAACAATTACTGAACGTGCCGAGTAATCCACACGTTTACCTAATAAGTTCTGACGGAAACGTCCTTGCTTACCTTTTAATGAATCAGATAAAGATTTTAAAGCACGATTGCTTTCAGTTTTAACAGCATTAGATTTACGTGAATTGTCTAGCAAAGAATCTACAGATTCTTGTAACATACGCTTTTCGTTACGCAAAATTACTTCAGGCGCTTTAATCTCTAATAAACGCTTTAAACGATTGTTACGGATAATTACACGACGATATAAATCATTTAAATCTGAAGTAGCAAAACGGCCACCATCTAAAGGAACTAATGGACGTAATTCAGGCGGTATAACAGGAACAACGCGAACTATCATCCATTCAGGACGATTTTCGAAACGTGTATTTGCTTGACGGAAACTTTCAACTACTTGTAGGCGTTTTAATGCTTCTGTTTTACGCTGTTGAGATGTTTCAGTATTTGCTTGATGACGCAGTCTATAAGACATTTCGTCTAAATCTAAACGATTCAATAGCTCATGGATAGCCTCAGCTCCCATTTTAGCAATGAATTTGTTCGGATCTTTTTCATCTAAAAATTGATTCTCCTTTGGTAAAGAATCTAACACATTTAAGTACTCTTCTTCGGTTAAAAATTCAAGATACTTTAAAGTTTCAGTTTCAGCAGCACCAGCATTTATTACTACATACCGTTCGTAATAAATGATCATGTCCAACTTTTTTGTAGGTAATCCTAAAAGGTAACCAATTTTGTTTGGTAATGAACGGAAATACCAAATATGAGCAACAGGTACAACAAGATTAATGTGACCCATTCTTTCTCTTCTAACTTTTTTCTCAGTTACTTCAACACCGCAACGGTCACAAACAATTCCTTTATATCTAATTCTCTTGTACTTACCACATGCGCATTCCCAATCCTTAACAGGACCAAAAATACGTTCGCAAAACAAACCTCCCATTTCTGGTTTGTAAGTTCTATAATTAATTGTTTCAGGTTTTAATACTTCTCCACTACTGCGGTCTAATATAGACTCTGGCGAAGCCAAACCAATAGTAATTTTAGTAAAATTACTTTTTGCTTTATTTTCTTTTTTTATAAAAGCCATTTATTGTTTGATGTTTTTCTTAAGTTAATAATTCGGATAAGCAATAAATACAAAAAGTAGGGAAGTATACTTCTTCCCTACCCTCTTTATGAAATTATTCCATCTTCACATCTAATCCTAAACCTCTTAATTCATGTAATAATACATTGAATGATTCTGGAATTCCTGGAGCCGGCATATTATCGCCTTTTACTATAGCTTCATAAGCTTTAGCACGTCCAACAACGTCGTCAGATTTTATGGTTAGAATTTCTTGAAGAATATTTGCAGCACCAAATGCTTCTAATGCCCAAACCTCCATCTCACCAAAACGTTGACCACCAAATTGTGCTTTACCACCTAAAGGTTGTTGCGTAATTAATGAATATGGTCCGATAGAACGTGCATGCATCTTATCATCAACCATGTGTCCAAGTTTCAACATATAGATAATGCCTACTGTTGCTGGTTGGTCAAAACGTTCACCTGTTCCACCATCGTATAAATAGGTACGACCAAAGCGCGGTAAACCAGCTAAGTCAGTCTTCTCATTTATCTGGTCTAAAGTAGCACCATCAAATATAGGTGTAAAGTATTTTTCACCTAATTTTTGTCCAGCCCAAGCCAATACCGTTTCATATATCTGACCCAAGTTCATACGCGAAGGTACCCCAAGTGGATTTAAAACAATATCAACTGGTGTTCCATCTTCTAAGAAAGGCATGTCTTCGTCACGAACTATACGAGCAACAATTCCTTTATTACCATGACGTCCAGCCATTTTATCACCAACTTTTAACTTACGCTTTTTAGCTATATATACTTTTGCTAACTGCATAATACCTACCGGTAATTCATCACCAACAGAAACTGTAAACTTTTTCCTTTTGAACACACCTAATAAATCATTTGCTTTAATATTAAAGTTATGAATTAATTGGCGAATCAAGTCGTTTGTTTCCTTATCAGTTGTCCATTTTGTTGGATTAACATTTATATAATCAACACCTAATAAAAGCTTTTTAGTGAATTTTGCACTTTTTGTAATTACAGGTTCCTTAAAGTTATTAATAACTCCTTGACTAACCTTACCATCAACTAAAGTCATTAATTTATCAACTAATTTTTCTTTAAGTGCTGACAATTCTGATTGATGTTGCTCATCCAATTTTGCAATTGCTGCCTTCTCATCAGTCTTTGACTTTTTGTCCTTGGTTGCTCTTGAAAATAATCTAGATTCAATTACTACACCTTTCAATGAAGGAGGAGCTTTTAATGAAGCATCATTTACATCACCTGCTTTATCGCCAAATATTGCTCTTAACAATTTCTCTTCTGGCGAAGGATCTGTTTCACCCTTTGGAGTAATTTTTCCAATTAAGATATCTCCTTCTTTAACTTCGGCGCCAACTCGTATAATTCCATCAGCATCTAAGTCTTTCGTCGCCTCTTCACTAACATTTGGAATATCAGACGTTAATTCTTCTTGACCACGTTTTGTATCACGAACTTCTAACGTATATTCATCAATGTGAATTGAAGTGAAAATGTCTTCTCTAGCAACACGCTCAGAAATTACAATTGCATCCTCAAAGTTATAACCTTTCCATGGCATGAATGCAACCTTTAAATTTCTTCCAAGGGCTAATTCTCCATTTTGAGTAGCATATCCTTCGCAAAGAACCTGACCTTTTGTAACCGAATCACCTTTACGAACAATTGGTTTTAAATTGATACAAGTGCTTTGATTTGTTTTACGGAACTTAATAAGATTATAAGTTTTTTCATCTTCTTCGAAGCTTACTAAACGCTCATTATCAGTTCTTGTGTATCTAATTGTTATTTGATTTGCATCAACATATTCAACAATACCATCACCTTCAGCATTAATAAGTACACGAGAATCTCTGGCAACAAGTGGTTCTAATCCCGTTCCTACTATTGGAGCTTCAGGACGCAATAACGGTACTGCTTGACGCATCATGTTACTTCCCATCAATGCACGATTCGCATCATCATGTTCCAAGAACGGAATAAGTGATGCAGCTATTGATGCAATTTGATTTGGAGCAACATCAATTAAATCAACCTTATCACCAGTAACTACAGGTAAATCACCTGCTAATCTTGCTTTTACACGATTAGTGCTTATCTCACCCTTAACATTGTAAGGAGTGTTTGATTGAGCAATAGTTTGATTGGTTTCTTGTTCAGCACTATAATAAGTAATACTTCCACTCATATCAACCTTACCATCCTTCACTTTCTTGTATGGCGTTTCTATAAATCCAAGTTTATTTACTTTGGCATAAACACAAAGTGAAGAAATTAAACCAATGTTTGGTCCTTCAGGAGTTTCAATCGTACATAAACGACCATAATGCGTGTAATGAACGTCACGAACTTCAAATCCTGCTCTTTCTCTACTTAAACCGCCAGGCCCTAGTGCCGATAAACGACGTTTGTGAGTAATTTCAGCTAATGGATTAGTTTGATCCATGAACTGAGAAAGCTGATTTGTTCCAAAAAATGAATTAATTACAGAAGACAAAGTCTTAGCATTAATTAAATCTGTTGGAGTAAATACCTCATTATCACGAACATTCATACGTTCACGAATAGTACGCGCCATACGTGACAAACCAACTCCGAATTGTGAATACAATTGCTCACCAACGGTACGAACACGACGGTTACTTAAATGGTCAATATCATCAACATCAGTTTTTGAATTGATAAGCTCAATTAAATACTTGATAATTGCAATAATATCTTCTTTTGTAAGTACCTTAATATGGTCAGGAGTATCTCGAAGTAATTTTTTATTTATTCTGTAACGTCCTACTTCGCCTAAATCATAACGTTTATCAGAGAAAAATAATTTATCGATAATACCACGTGCTGTTTCTTCATCAGGTGGTTCTGCATTACGCAATTGACGATAAATATGTTCAACAGCTTCTTTTTCAGAGTTTGAAGTGTCTTTTTGTAAAGTATTGTAAATGATTGCGTAATCTGCCGAATTAGCATCTTCTTTGTGAAGAATTACAGTTTTAATATCATTCTCAGTAATTAAATCTAGGTGATGTTTTTCTAGGATTACTTCACGGTCAATTAATACTTCGTTACGTTGAATTGATACTACTTCTCCAGTATCTTCATCCACAAAATCCTCAACCCAACTGCGTAATACTCTAGCAGCTAATTTACGACCTAAAGCAGCTTTAATACCAGTTTTGCTAACTTTAAACTCATCTGCTAAATTAAATATTTCAAGAATATCTTTATCACTTTCAAAACCAATTGCTCTTAACAAGGTAGTTACAGGTAATTTCTTCTTACGGTCGATGTAAGCATACATTACATTGTTAATATCTGTCGCAAATTCTATCCAAGAACCTTTAAATGGAATTACTCGTGCCGAATACAACTTAGTTCCATTAGCGTGATAACTTTGCCCAAAAAATACACCAGGTGAACGGTGCAATTGAGAAACGATTACACGTTCAGCACCATTTATTACAAATGTGCCTTTCGGAGTCATATACGGAATAGTTCCTAAATATACATCTTGAACAATTGTTTCAAAATCCTCATGCTCAGGATCTGTACAATAAAGTTTTAATTTAGCTTTTAAAGGAACAGAATACGTTAAACCTCTTTCGATACATTCAGTAATTTTATATCTTGGAGGATCAACAAAATAATCTATAAATTCTAGAACAAAATTGTTTCTAGCGTCGGTTATAGGAAAGTTTTCGGCAAATACCATATACAATCCTTCACCGTGTCTATTTTCGGGAGTTGTTTCTAACTGGAAGAAATCTTGAAAAGATTTCAACTGTATATCTAAAAAGTCAGGATAAGGAACCTGATTTTTTACTGATGAGAAATTAATTCTCTGTTTTGATTTTATTGTGCTCAAGGTATTTAAAGTTGAATTAGTAATTAAGTTTTTACCTACTGTATTAAATAACAAATAGGTTTAACCTTTCCCATAAAAGAGAAAGGCTAAACCACTAATGTTTTCGGGCTATTGCCGCTGTTACAGAGACTACTTAACCTCTACTTCAGCTCCAGCTTCAACCAACTGAGTTTTTAATGTCTCAGCTTCTTCTTTAGAAACTCCTTCTTTAACTGGTTTTGGTGCTCCATCAACTAAATCTTTAGCTTCTTTCAAGCCAAGACCTGTTAAATCTTTAACTAATTTTACTACAGCTAATTTGTTAGGACCACTAGCCTTTAAGATAACATCAAAAGCTGTTTTCTCTTCAGCTGCTGCTGCTCCACCACCGCCACCAGCCATCATAACTGGAGCTGCTGCTGCAGGCTCAATTCCATACTCGTCTTTTAAAATTGTTGCTAATTCATTAACTTCTTTTACTGTTAAGTTAACTAATTGCTCTGCGAAAGATTTTAAATCTGCCATTTTTATTGATTTTAATTGTTAATATTCTATTTTATATTTATTTTTTAATTTATGCTGCACGCTCAGATAAGGTTTTAACGATTCCTGCCAATTTACCTCCACTAGCTTTAAGGCCAGAGATAACATTCTTAGCAGGTGACTGAAGAATGGTAATAACTTCTCCAATCATTTCGTTTTTAGATTTAATGCTTACAAGAGCATCTAATTGGTTATCACCAACGTATACTGATTCTTGAACAAATGCTGCCTTTAATACTGGCTTGTCGCTGGTCTTTCTAAATTCTTTTATTAATTTAGCAGGCGCATTTGCAGTATCGCAAAACATTACTGCAACAGGACCTTTTAATGATGCATAAATTTCACCATAGTTTTTACCTGTGCGCTCCATTGCTTTTTCGAGTAAAGTATTTTTTACAACTTGAAGTTTAATGTCGTTCTTAAAACATTTACCACGTAAATTGTTGATTTTCTCAACTGATATACCAGAAGTATCTGTTAAATAGATGTTTGCTGAGTTATTTAATTTCTCAACAAGAGAATCTATCATTATATTTTTTTCTGCTTTCGTCATTTTCTTTAATTTTTAAGAGTTAAAATTACGCTCCTGCTCCCATTGTTTTTGCATCAACCATCACACCTGGACTCATTGTGCTTGACATAAATACGCTTTTAACGTATTGTCCTTTTGCCGAAGATGGCTTCAACTTTATAATTGATGACATTACTTCAGCAGCATTTTCCTCTAATTTCTTAGCTTCAAATGATGACTTACCAATTGAAGTGTGAATGATACCTGTTTTGTCAACTTTAAAATCGATTTTACCAGCTTTCACTTCTTTCACAGCTTTGCCAACTTCAACAGTTACAGTTCCTGTTTTTGGGTTCGGCATTAAACCACGAGGACCTAATACTTTACCTAACATACCAACTTTACCCATGATTGATGGCATTGTAATAATTACATCAACATCTGTCCAACCTGCTTTGATTTTATCGATAAATTCGTCTAAACCAACAAAATCAGCACCTGCTTCTTTTGCTTCAGCTTCTTTATCAGGTGTACACAATACCAATACACGAACAGTTTTACCTGTACCATGCGGTAATGTAACAATACCACGAACCATTTGATTTGCTTTACGCGGGTCAACACCCAAGCGAATTGCAATATCAACTGATGAATCAAATTTTGTATAACTTACTTCCTTAACCAATTTAGTTGCTTCAACTAAGGTATACGCTTTGCTTATATCAACTTTTGCTAATGCAGCTTTACGTTTTTTACTAACTTTTGCCATGTCTTTTTCTTGAAAAAATTATTTAACCAATGGCGAATCGCCTGTAACATTTATTCCCATTGAACGTGCCGAACCTGCTACCATACTCATTGCTGACTCAATTGTGAAGCAATTCATATCTGGCATTTTATCTTCAGCGATTGTTTTGATTTGTTCCCATGTAATCGAACCTACTTTCTTTCTGTTTGATTCAGCAGAGCCAGCTTTAATTTTAGTAACTTCTAAAATTTGTGCAGCTACTGGTGGACGTTTAATGATAAAATCAAAAGATTTATCAGAATAAACAGTTAATATAACTGGCAAAATTTTACCAGCTTGTTCTTGAGTTCTTGCATTAAATTGCTTGCAAAACTCCATGATATTTACACCTTTAGAACCTAAAGCTGGTCCAATAGGTGGTGATGGGTTTGCGGCTCCACCTTTAACTTGTAATTTAACAAAGCCTGTTATCTCTCTAGCCATTATATTTTATTTTTCTATTATTATTCTTTTTCAACTTGCATATAACCTAACTCAAGCGGAGTTTTTCTTCCGAAGATTTTAACCATAACCTTAAGCTTTTTCTTCTCAAGATTAATCTCCTCGATTATACCACTAAATGTATTGAAAGGTCCATCAATTACTTTCACACTTTCACCAACTACATAAGGATTTATTAGTTCTTCACCTTGTTCACTTAGTGCATCTACATTTCCTAAAATCCTATTAACCTCCGAAGTTCGCATAGGAACTGGATTTCCTTTTTTGTCGTCTCCTAAAAAACCGATTACACCTGTAACATTTTTAATAGTATGAATTAGCTCACCAACCAGTGCTGCTTCAATTAATATATAGCCTGGATAAAAGTTACGCTCTTTAGAAATTTTTTTTCCGTTGCGTATTTGGTAAATTTTTTCGGTAGGTATAAGAACTTGAGATACTAAATCAGCCATACCTACGCGATTAATCTCAACCTCAATATATTGACGTACCTTTTTCTCTTGACCACTAACAGCACGCACAACGTACCATTTTTTTACAGATGTATCTACCATTATCTTCTATTCTTAACTTGAAAGTTTGTATATGTTTTCCATAATGAACTTAAAAGAAGAGTCCATACCTAAAATAACCAAAGCTATAATTACAGAAGCAATCATTACAACAACTGCACTACTTTGTAATTCAGGCCATGTGGGCCAAGTAACTTTGTTGAACAATTCGTCTTTAACTTCAGATAAATATGTTTTAATTTTTTCTATCATAATTTAGATACTTTTACTTAAAATCAAATCAATCATTTACCATGCATATTGCACGGGTGGAGGGATTCGAACCCCCATCAACGGTTTTGGAGACCGGTATGCTACCATTGCACCACACCCGTTGAAAATATAATTAGGGATTTTGATTTATATCAAAATCCCTAATTATTTAATTACGAAATAATTTCAACAACTTGACCAGCACCAACGGTACGGCCACCTTCACGGATTGCAAAGCGTAAACCTTTAGCCATTGCAACAGGCATAATTAAGTTTACAGTTATTGTAACGTTATCACCTGGCATAACCATTTCGCGTCCTTCTGGTAAAGTAATCTCACCAGTTACGTCAGTTGTACGTAAATAGAACTGATGACGGTATTTGTTATGGAATGGAGTATGACGTCCACCTTCTTCTTTTTTCAAAACATAAATTTCAGCTTTGAAATTTTTGTGAGGAGTAATTGAACCTGGCTTACAAATAACCATACCACGACGGATACTCGTTTTGTCAATACCACGTAATAATAATCCAACGTTATCGCCAGCTTCACCTTTATCCAATATTTTACGGAACATTTCAACACCAGTAACAACTGATTTGTATTTCTCCTCAACCATTCCTAATATTTCAACCTCTTCACCAGAATTGATGATTCCTGTTTCAATACGGCCTGTTGCTACAGTTCCACGTCCAGTAATTGAGAAAACATCTTCAACCGGCATCAAGAAAGGCTTGTCAACTTCACGTGGAGGAATTGGAATAAACGAATCTACTGCATCCATTAATTCAACAATTTTTGGCATCCATTTCTCATCCTTGTTTAATCCACCTAGAGCAGAACCACGAATGATTGGAGTATTATCACCATCAAATTTATAGAATGTTAATAATTCACGGATTTCCATTTCAACTAAATCCAATAATTCTTCATCATCAACCATATCCACTTTGTTCATGAATACAACGATTTTTGGAACACCAACCTGACGAGCCAAAAGAATGTGCTCACGAGTCTGTGGCATTGGACCATCAGTAGCTGCAACAACTAGGATAGCACCGTCCATTTGGGCAGCACCAGTAACCATGTTCTTAACATAATCCGCGTGACCTGGACAGTCAACATGCGCATAGTGACGATTTGCAGTTTGATACTCAACATGAGAAGTATTGATTGTGATACCACGCTCTTTTTCTTCAGGAGCATTATCAATCGATGCAAAATCACGCACCTCTGACCAGCCTTTTTCTGCTAATACAACTGTAATTGCAGCGGTTAATGTTGTTTTTCCGTGGTCAACGTGACCAATTGTTCCAATGTTCACATGGGGTTTAGAACGGTCAAATTTTTCTTTAGCCATTTTGTTTTATTTTATTTGTTATTAATAATTTATTATTCTAGTTAACTTTTTAATTTCAAAATGAAAAAAACATAAAATTGTTTTTCTCTTTATTTATTTAGCGTTAGGCTACTTTATTGTATTTTTTCTATCGTTTGAGCTGTTGACGGGGATTGAACCCGTGACCTCTTCCTTACCAAGGAAGTACTCTACCACTGAGCTACAACAGCTTTTGATGTTCGTTAGAACATCGGGCTATCTAAGCTAAGAATTTTTCATTATAGAAAAATCCTTAAAAAAGAGCGGAAGACCGGGCTCGAACCGGCCACCCTCAGCTTGGAAGGCTGACGCTCTACCAAATGAGCTACTTCCGCTTATCTCTTTATAGTAATTAAATTTAAAGTATGTAACGTACCTAATTTAATTACTTTTTGAGGTAGATTTTTTGCTCTTCGATAAATTGTGGAAGCAATTTAATGCGAAGTGGAATTAATCTTTAAAGTGGGGAGAGAAGGATTCGAACCTTCGAAGCAATTAAGCAACAGATTTACAGTCTGTCCCATTTGGCCACTCTGGTATCTCCCCTCAACCCTTGTTAAAATAAATATAACAAAGAACTAAAAAATTTGAGCCGATGGAGGGATTCGAACCCCCGACCAGCTGATTACAAATCAGCTGCTCTGGCCAACTGAGCTACATCGGCAAATTTTCCTATTTTAAGAACGTAGTTTTTTAAAAAGGACTGCAAAAGTAGTAAAGTTTTTTATTTTACAAATCTAATGTTTGTTTTTTTGAACAAATTAAAATCTTTATTAATATAACTAGCTAAATTTCAGGGCAATAAATTATTATTAAATTGCTGATGTCATTTAATTTTATTTCTTAACATAGTAGATGCGAGTATTTGACAATTCGTAAGGATTTTTTTTATTTGGTATTTAACATTGAATAATAAATTTTAACTACATAATACTCTACTCAATGTGTTAAACATTTTTCATTTGTATGAATTTTTATTTTAAATATTATGAAGCATAACAAACTTTTCTCTTTTTTATTTATTTGCAATACTGCATTAGTATTTGGGCAAACAATTAATAACTCTGTTAGTTTCGTTGCAGGCGATACCCATATTATGTATGGAGATACAATACAATTGCAAGAAGGACCAAGTGGTCAGAATGTTACTTGGAATTTTTCTTCATTAAATAATTTTTCAGATACTATAATCAATACTTATGTCACTCCTTCATCAACACCTTTTTTATCTTCATTTCCAGGTTCAAATCTTGCTATGTATGACGGTAGTGGTTTCTTTACTTATTATCTGTCAAATGGTAGTGAATTATCTAATCTAGGTGTAGCAGATTCAAGCAGTATGGTAAACTTTTCTAATTCACAGAAGATATTAGGTTTCCCTATGACTTATAATTCTTCTTATAATGATAATTTTAGTGGTACAATGTTATATGACTTTGGCTTTCCAGTTAATGGAACGATTTCTGGCAGCATTGTTTCTAATTGCGATGCCAGTGGAACGCTTATTTTGCCTATAGGTAGCTACATAAATACTTTAAGAAGAAGAATTATGGTTGTAGTAACAACAACTATTACTTTTGTAGGTCAAACCAGCACTTATACTGATACAACTGAATCTTTTGAGTGGTATCATCCAAGTGTTAAAGGTCCATTACTTGTAATTTCTGAGAGTATTGCCCCTGATTCATTAGGAGGGTCGTCATATTTCTATCAAATAAATAACCAGATAAATGCTAACCTTCAAGAAAAATTTGGTCTAAATAAGGAATTGAAATTATTTCCAAACCCTACCAATACGGGAGAGATTGCAGTTTGTTTAAATTTGAGAAAAGTAGAAGATGTAAGATTAAACATTATTGATGCCTATGGAAAAGTTATAGATTCTGATTACATATCAAATGTATCGAAAGGGAGCTTTACAAAAAAAATCAATACAAATGAATATAGTAAAGGCATTTACTTTTTAAGTTTGCAAACTTCAACCCAACAATACACTCAAAAATTTGTAATCGAATAATTTAGAATTAAAAAATATTAAAAAAGCTACTAATTTTAATTGGTGGCTTTTTTTAATTTAGTTTTTTTCATTTTAATGGTAAAAGAGAAATTGAAATGAAATAACTATAAATTAATACCTTCGCAGACTTATAAATTTAAGACTTTGAATTTTACACTTACAACAAATATAAAAGTTTACGAGAGCATTGAAGATTTAAATCATGAAGATTTAGAACTAATGAATGCAGCACATAAAATTTCAAAAGATGCCTATGCACCATATTCTAACTTTTATGTAGGTGCTGCAATAAGAATGGATAATGGTGAGATATGTGTTGGAAACAATCAGGAAAATGCAGCATATCCTAGTGGAATATGCGCTGAAAGGGTTGCAATTTTTTCAGCATCAGCAATGCATCCAAACTTGGTTGTTAAGAAAATTGCTGTTGTAGCTCATTCGAATCATTTTTTAATTGATAAGCCCGTTTCCCCTTGCGGTTCATGTAGGCAAGTACTTGCAGAATATGAAAGTAAATTCAAGAGTAATATTAAACTTCTAATGATGGGTGAAACAGGAAAGGTTTATGAAATTGACAGTATTAAAGAAATTCTACCTTTAATGTTTACCGCAGAAGACCTATTGAATAAATAAACTTTATTATGTTTATTTCTTTTTAAAGTTAACGTTATATCTATCTTAAAAAAAAATACTTTAGCACAAAAACTTTATATAATGATTAGTAATCTTGCCTATGTGCATCCAAACGCTAAAATTGATGCGAATGTTACAATAGAACCATTCACAACCATTGCTGAAGATGTTGTAATAGGCGAAGGTACCTGGATTGGTCCAAATGTTACAATAATGGATGGTGCAAGAATAGGTTCGAATTGTAGAATATTTCCAGGCGCTGTTATTTCTGCTATACCTCAGGATTTAAAATATAATGGTGAAAATACAACAGCTGAAATAGGTAATAACACTACCATTAGAGAATATGTGACCATTAACAAAGGAACGAATGATAAGCATGCAACACGTGTTGGTAATCATTGTTTATTGATGGCATATGTTCACATTGCTCATGATTGTGAACTTGGTGATAATATAATCCTAGCTAATTGTGTAAATTTAGCAGGTCATGTAACTATTGAAGATTATGCTATTTTAGAAGGTTTAGTAGCTGTTCAACAGTTTGTGAAAATTGGCTCTCATAGTTTTGTTACAGGCGGCAGTATGGTGCGTAAAAACGTACCTCCTTTTGTAAAAGCTGCACGAGAACCGCTTTCATATGTTGGAATAAATTCAGTTGGATTGAGACGCAGAGGATTTAGCAATGAATCAATTCTGATGATAGAAGATATTTATAGAACTATTTACGTTAAAGGTTTTAATGTAACAAATGCAATAAATATTGTTGAATTAGAAGCTCCAAATATTCCAGAAAAAAATATAATTGTAAATTTTATACGTGATAGTGTGAATGGCATAATGCGAGGCACTTTTTAATATGTTATTTAATAAATAAAATCCATTATTTGAAAATGGTATTAGAACAAAACTAGAATAGATGAAAAATTTAGTAGCAGACTTTTCAAAACAATTACAAAAAGCAATTGATATTGCTAAAACAGCGGAGTTTACAAAACCAAATAATATATTACAAAATGTATTGATTAGTGGTTTAGGTGGTTCAGGCATAGGCGGAACCATTGTAAAGGAATTAATTGAAGACTCAGCAAAACTTCCAATAAGTATTACCAAAGATTATTTTCTTCCTGCTTTTGTAAATGAAACAAGTTTAGTTATCATTTGCTCTTACAGCGGAAATACTGAAGAAACAGTAAATGTAATGGAGTTAGCAATTAGTAAAAATGCTAAGGTCGTTTGTATAACTTCTGGAGGTAAGGTGCAAGAATTGGCTATAAAAAATAACTTAGATTGTGTAATTATTCCAGGTGGCATGCCCCCGAGAAGTTGCATTGGATATTCAATCACTCAACTATTTAATATACTTGAAAACTTTGGCGTTTGTAATGTAAACGCATTAGCTGAAATTGGAAAAAGTATTGTTTTGCTTGACAACGAGGAACAGAATATTATTCAAGAAGCAAACGCTTTAAGTCTAAAGTTATTGAATAAGCTGCCTGTTATCTATTCTTTGGGTTCTACTGAAGGTGTCAGTATTAGGTTTAGACAACAGTTAAATGAAAATTCTAAAATGCTGTGTTGGCATCATGTTTTACCTGAAATGAATCATAATGAACTGGTAGCATGGACGGAAAGAAATGACAATATTGTTGTAGTTATTTGGAGATATGAATCAGATTATCCTCGTAATGTAAAGCGTTTAGAAATATGTGAAAGCGTATTTAGCAAGTTTACAAATAACATTATTGAAATAAAAACAAAAGGAACGAGTACAATTCAACGTGCAATTTATGCCATTCATTTAGGTGATTGGATAAGTGTTTTAATTGCTGATTTAAAAAGTGTTGATGCCACAGATATATCAATAATTACTCATTTAAAGGATGAATTAAGTAAGGTTTAATTTATTTATTTTAATAATTAGTAAATCTGTAGCATTTTTTTGAATCAACGGATTTGCAGTGATTCGTTTAATATATATTCTATAAAAAATTAAAGAAATATTGAATATCATTGACACACATACTCACCTCTATTTACCTGAGTTTGATGCTGATTGTGAAAAAGTAATACAACGCGCCTTACAACAAGGTGTAACAAAATTTTACTTACCCAACATCGATAGTAGTTGTATGCAATGGATGTTAGACTTGGAAAAACAATATCCTAATATTTGCTTTGCCATGATAGGTCTGCATCCATGCAGCGTAAAACAAGAAAATTTTGAATCAGAATTATCAATTATTGAAGAACAACTTAGAATTAGAAAGTGGAGTGCCATTGGAGAAATAGGTATTGATTTATATTGGGATAAAACCACATTAGAAATACAACAATTGGTTTTTAAAAAACAGATTCACTGGGCTATTGAATTTAATCTTCCAATTGTAATACATTGCAGAGAAGCTTTTGATGAAATATATAAATTGCTTACTTCAAATGAATTTAAAAATTGGATTGAAGGAAATTCTATTAAAGGTATATTTCATTGTTTTAGCGGTAGTATTGAACAGGCAAACAAAATTATTAAGTTAGGATTTAAGCTTGGAATAGGTGGCGTTGTAACCTATAAAAATTCAGGTCTTGATAAGGTTTTAGAAGTGGTTGATTTAGAGCATTTGGTATTAGAAACCGATTCACCTTACCTCACGCCAGTGCCATTTCGTGGCAAGCGCAATGAATCAAGTTATATTGCTCATGTTCTATATAAGATAGCTGAAATTAAGCATTGTTTGCCTGCATTAGTAGCAGAGGTTACAACCAAAAATGCGCAACATGTTTTCGGAATATAACTAATATTTAGCGCCACCAACTCCTATATTTTCAATAGGATGCCATGTAGTTTTTATTTCTTGTAAGTCTAAAATATGATAAGGTCCTTGAGCATTCTCATCACTTGAATTTGCCTTGGTATGAACAAATACTCTTTTTACATTTAGTGACGCAAGCTCTTGAATAAGTTTTATTTCTGAATTATCGTTTCCGTAATAAACAATTGCATTAACATCCATGTGATTGCTAAAATGCGATATTAGTTCAGTTCTTTTGCCTGTAAGAATATTTACAACGCCTCCTGGCAAGTCTGATGTGGCCAATACCTCTGCAAAAGTGATAGAGCAAAGTGGCTTATTCTCTGATGCTAACATGATGCAAGTATTGCCTCCAGCTATTATTGGAGCCATGGCACTAATTAAACCTATTAAAGAATTTTCTTCGGGACAAATTACTGAAACAACGCCTGTAGGTTCAGGAACAGAAAAATTAAAATGCGAAGAAGCAACTGGGTTAATGGTTCCGAATAATGCTTGATACTTATCAGCCCATCCTGCATAATAAACTAACCTGTCAATACTGAGTTCTACTTCTGAAGTTGCTGATTTTAATGTACTGCCTTGCAATTGCAATTCATCAATAAATTGAGATTTGCGAGTTTCAAGCATTTCGGCAATTCTATACAATATTTGAGAACGATTAAAAGCTGCTCTCCCACTCCACCCTGCAAAAGCATTACGTGCTGCTACAACAGCATTTCTAAAATCCTTTCTTGACGAAAGACAAATATTAGCGATAACTTTATTTTCCTTGTTTTTTAAGGGATAGAATCTTCCGCTTTCGGTTCTGGGGAATGAGCCTCCAATATATATTTTATATGTTTTCAATATTTCTAATCTTGACATTCTCAACTATTATTTCTCCAAAATTATTGTTTTTAAATTGAAAAAGAAATTTACTTTTACAATAGAACTAAAGCATTTGAAACACACCATTAAAGCTCTAAAACCATTTTTCTTATTACTTTTATGTTTTATCATATTATTAATCGTTGAGGTTATTCCTAAAGATTTTTTTATTGGTATTTTAAAATTAAAAAAGCCAAAACTATATTCTGACTTAGTAAAAAAGCAACTCTTCACTAAAAAAAATGAAACAGTTAATGTGAAGTTTACTCCCTTGAAATTAGATATCAAAACAAGTTTAGTAGTTGATTATGATAGTTTAGATATTATTGATTTTATTAATGATTCTATTCAAAACATGACTAAATTTTACGAATCACTTTTTCAAATAAAAAAACAGAAAAAAAAAGTAAGAATCGCATATTTTGGCGATAGTATGATTGAAGGTGATTTAATTACTCAAGATTTAAGAGCCTACTTCCAAAATAAATATGGAGGTAACGGAGTTGGCATGATGCCTATAACCAGTATTACTGCAGGTTTTAGACAAACCATAATTCACAAGTTTTCCGATAATTGGAATGCGTATAGCTTTGCTGATTTTACAAGAAAAAACGAAAATTTAGGATTGCTAGGATTTTCATTTACTCATAAAATAGATGATGATACAGTTACAAAAAACGTTACTACATACGTTGAATATAAAGCTGTAAATAAATTTCACCTCAATAATTTTGAGAATGTTATTCTATTTTCAGGTAAAGGTGAAAACAAGAATAGTGTTGAAGTTAATGGAATAAAACGTGAGCTTGCTTGTGAAAATGATTTAAATGTTGATACTTTATGTTTTTCAAAAAAAATTAAAAAATTAAATTTAAAGTTTGATAATAAATACAAACAATCATATTATGGTTTGAGTTTTGAGAGTGACAGTGGAGTAATAGTAGATAATTTTGCTTTTAGAGGTAATTCAGGAATTCCTCTTACTAGAATCAAATCTGAAACATATAAAAACTTTAATAAATTTTTAAATTATGATTTAATAATATTGCATTATGGCTTAAATGTTGTGTCTGAAAAATCTGAAGATTATAACTGGTATAAAAGAAACATGTCTAAAACAATAAAATATTTAAAATCATGTTTTCCTAACACTGCATTTTTATTGGTAAGTGTGAATGATAAGAGTTACAAGGTTGAAGATAAATTTGAAACAATTCCTGGTGTGCCTTTATTGGTTGAAATTCAAAAAAATATTGCAAAGGAAAATAATATTGCATTTTGGAACTTATATGAAAATATGGGTGGCTACAATTCAATGATTAAATGGGTTGAAGCAGATACAGCATTAGCAAATAAAGACTATACACACTTAAATTTTAGAGGTGCTAATTTAGTTTCAAAAATGATGCTTAAGTCTTTGATGAAAGGTTACGATAATTGGCAAAATGAAATAATGATGCTGAATTCAAAAATTTCAAAATCTAAAATAAAAAGTTAAAAAAATGTCTCAAAATAAAAGTCAAAATCAATATTATTTACCACCGGGAAGTATTGTAAGTAATGCATTGAGCAAATTAGATGTAGAAATAGAAGTAATAAGATTTAATGAGGAAATTTTTGAAGAAAAATGTGTATTAGTTATCGAAGAGATTTTTATTGACGAAAGGAACTCTTGTTTTACATGGATTAACGTAAATGGGATTCATAATAACGAAGTTGTTGAAGCAGTTGGAAAAAAATTCAACATCCATTATCTTACACTTGAAGACATTGTAAATGTTGACCAGCGCCCTAAATTTGAAGATTACGACAACTATAATGTTGCCTTTCTAAAACTTCTTTATTATGAAAATAATATTTTAAAAACAGAACAGTTAAGTATAATTCTTACAGAAAAGTATATCATCACATTTCAAGAAATTGAAGGAGGTGACCCATTCAATGCAATTAGAGAAAGATTAAGACAATCAAAAGGTAGGGTGCGAAAATCAGGAGCAGATTATTTAGCATATGCTTTAATTGATGCTGTTGTAGATTCTTACTTTATTATTTTAGATAAGATTGAAAATCATATTGAACTTTTTGAAAAACAAATCCAAGAAGAGCCTTCTCCAGAATTATTAAAAAAATTACATCATTCTAGAAGAGAATTGTTATTTATGAGAAAATCTGTCACTCCGATGCGTGAATTAATTTTGCTAATGAGCAGAGATGATGACAGATTTTTCAAACCTTCTACTCAAATATATATGCGCGATTTACTTGACCATCATGTTAGAATTACTGAAAGTATAGATAACTATAGAGAAATAATATCTGAAATGGTTGAGTCATATTTAAGTACCACTAGTTACAAAATGAATGAAGTAATGAAGGTATTAACAGTGATTTCAACTTTTTTTATACCGCTTACCTTTATTGTTGGTGTTTACGGAATGAATTTTGACAATATGCCTGAACTACATTCTAAGTATGGTTATTACATTGTATTAATAGTAATGGCAATAACTGTGTTATTTTTATTCACCTACTTTAGGCGCAAGAAGTGGCTATAAAAAAAGCAGTGGTTTACAACGATTTTTTTATCTTATTAGTGTAAACGCACCCCTCAACTTTTGGTTCTTATTTCTGTTGTCAACATATGAGATGTCGTAATTATACATTCCAATTGTAGCATCTTTATAATCAACCTTTCCATCCCATTTAAACTTTGGATTTTGAGTTGCGAAAACCTTACCGCCCCACCTGTCATAAACGTTTAAGGAAAAGTTAGATATTTTAAAATTTGAAAAGGCTATTTCTAATGTATCATTTAGTTTATCGCCATTTGGAGAGAATGCTGAAGGTATATAAATAAAAGGCACAACATCAACATAAACAGAGTCGAAACCACTACAGCCAAACTCGTCAATTACATCTATTCTAAAGTCTAAAGGAAAAAACACCTGATTCAATAATGGGTCAACAATTGTTGAATCATTAATTGCTTCAGCGTTATTCCAAGTGTAGGTATAGTTGCCGGGCTTATCGACGGTTACCCATAAATTATTATTTGCTTGTGCATCATAAACAAAATCGGGCTTTGCCGTGACAACAAAATTACTGTCATAACCAACAACTGCTATGGCTTGTATTTCACAATTATTTGCATCTGTTATTGTTACTGTATCAATACCTTGGTATAAATTATTTACACCTTGACTATTTTTATCTGTATCAGTTGTCCATAAATAAGAATATGGCTGTATTCCACCAACAACGTCCACTTTTACAGCACCATTTTTTGCTACTAAGCAACTAGCATTGGTTGTTGTTATAAGTGCTTGTAAGGTATCAGGTTCTGAGATTGAAAAAGTAATAGTGTCAGGGTCACAAAGATTTTCATTAAACAGAACTACGTATCCATTAAGTCTATTTAAGGATAGAACGGAGTCTTTATCACTATTAACTAAATATGGAGGTATACCGGGAATTACCCATTTAATTTGATAAGATGGTTTTCCATCGAAAAGTCTAACAGAAACCTTCCCATCATTAAAGCCGTGACAAGATATTGGTGTTGTTACAATTTCATGGTGTAACACTGAACCATCAATTAAAGTTCCGAATGCAGATGAGGTACAATTATTAGCATCAGTAATATCAACAGAGTAGGTACCTGCTAATAAATTAATAGCGGTAACTGAATCTTGCGAAGGAGCCGTTTGCCAAGCAATACTGTATGGCCCTGTACCTCCATCAATAGAGGTAGTAAGAGTACCACTACTTCCTAAACATAAAATGTGATTAGTAGCAACAGAATTAGTTAGCAGGTCTGGTTCAGTAACTACAAAAGGGATAGAATCACGGCATTGATTTACAAAGTCAATTGCAACAAACCAATATTGCGAAATATTTGGGTTTGTAGAGGAATTCGCTGGCAAACCATAAATGGTATTCGTATTGCTTGAAATTAGTGGATTAGGAGTTATCCAATTATAAACAAATTGTGAATTGGCTGAACCAGAAACAAGATAGCTTGCAGAACCGTTTGATTGTCCAAAACAACTAACATCTCTTACTCCTAAAAGTGGCGATGAAGTACTATCAAAAGTTAGTGATTGAGGCTGGTAAACGCTAATGGTTGTATCAAGTAAACAACCACCTGCATCCATTATTTGTACGTCATAAGTACCACCAGATAGATTACTTGCAATATTTGATGGCATAAAGGTAGCGCCACTGTCGGTACTAATTTGAAAAGGTGGCGCACCACTGGTTAAGTTATACGCTATTACGCCATTATTTGTGTTACATCCAGCATCTATATGATATGCGCTACCGGCCATAAATGTTGTTTGTATTGTTAAGGTAATTAAGTTAGAGCTAAGCGCAGGAGTGGCATTATCTGTGGCAAATACTTGAAATTGAACTGCACCTAAATTGTTTGAAACAAATTGAATATGACCAACTGGGGCTGTAGGTGCAGAATAATCGATATAAGAAGTAAATCCAGCAGGGTTTGCAGGAGGAACAATAGTTATTGTTACATTTTGAAGTACTTCTGGTCCTAAATAAGTAAAATCGTAATTAAAGGTATCACCAACACAAATAGATAGCGTATCACATAAATTTAACCCAAGTGCAATTGGAGGTAAATTTGCCGTAGAGCCACAAGCACTAAAATAAAAATTCTTATTGTCTAACCAATCTACTCCGTCATTTATACCATTAGGCCCATCGTAATCAATACCTGCATGGTCAAATCTGCCAATCTTTATAAAATTGATTCCATCTCCAGCATTAGCACCAACAGTTGCAGGTATACCTCCAAAACCATTTACACCTTGCGATGCAGCACCAGTTGTCCAATTCATATCACCATAATATAAAGATGCATTTAGTCCATCAGGTATAATTGGAGATGTACCATCAGAGATAACTATCATGAATGAATTTAACTTATCAACTTGTTGTGAAAAATAACCAACTCTATGCCATTTAAACACAGCATAGTGAGGCATACGTCGCATATAAACAACGTCTGAAGAATCTCCACGAGTATCCACATCGCCGAAGAAACCACCAATCATTGTAAAGCCTACCGAAGGGAAATTAGGAGCAGAAAATGGAGTTGGGTAAGAAACCCCAAATGAAATGCTTCCATTGTTATTTACATAAAAATTTTGATTTGCAGAACCTGGTGCATTAATGACATTACCATAAAAACAAAATTGAAAAGGCAAGGTAAATGCAGGTGAAGTACCATCATCATTACGATAAAAAGGAGGAACTCCATTTGTAAACGGCACAATGGTGTCAGTTACCAAATCACCGTTTAAGTCAGTAGTAGGAATTGTAATTGGAGGCTCATAAGCCAGAGTTCCGCAATCAACAGCTTGCATACTTTGAAAAGTTGCAGGAGCAGCAAACTTTAAACCATTCTTTTTCTTTTGATTATTATTTGATGTTACTTTATTTTTTAATTGAGTATTACCTTTAGAAGGTTTACTTGTAATTACATTTCCTTTTTCAAAAACAGAAGGATAGTAAATTGGTAATAATCCCTTCTCCTTTATTTCTTGATATTCTATATTAGATAATTTATTTAATGGCTTTATTACCTGAGAAGTACCATACTTTAAGGATATGATAAGTATTAATAATAATTTAAATTTAAACCTATTCATAATCCTCAATAAAAAGTAACTACCTAATCAATGTAAACGCACCCCTCAACTTTTGGTTCTTATTTCTGTTGTCAACATATGAGATGTCGTAATTATACATTCCAATTGTAGCATCTTTATAATCAACCTTTCCATCCCATTTAAACTTTGGATTTTGAGTTGCGAAAACTTTGCCTCCCCACCTATCGTAAACATTAAGGGAAAAGTTTGATATTTTAAAATTTGAAAAGGCTATTTCTAATGTATCATTTAGTTTATCGCCATTTGGAGAGAATGCTGAAGGTATATAAATAAAAGGCACAGCATCAACATAAACAGAGTCGAAACCACTACAGCCAAACTCATCAATAACATCAATTCTAAAGTCTAATGGAAAAAATACCTGACTTAACAGAGGGTCGGCAATTGTTGAATCATTAATTGCTTCAGCGTTATTCCAAGTGTAGGTATAGTTGCCGGGCTTATCAACGGTTACCCATAAATTATTATTTGCTTGTGCATCATAAACAAAATCGGGCTTTGCCGTGACAACAAAATTACTGTCATAACCAACAACTGCTATGGCTTGTATTTCACAATTATTTGCATCTGTTATTGTTACCGTATCAATACCTTGGTATAAATTATTTACACCTTGACTATTTTTATCTGTATCAGTTGTCCATAAATAAGAATATGGCTGTATTCCACCAACTACGTCCACTTTTACAGCACCATTTTTTGCTACTAAGCAACTAGCATTGGTTGTTGTTATAAGTGCTTGTAAGGTATCAGGTTCGGTAATCGAAAAAGTTACGGTATCAGGGTCGCAATTATTTTGATTAATAAGAACTACATATCCATTGAGTCTATTTAAAGATAAAACGGAGTCTTTATCGCTATTAGTATCATATGGAGGAATACCAGGAATCACCCATCTAATTTTATAAGATGGTTTTCCATCGAAAAGTCTAACAGAAACTTTACCATCGTTAAATCCATGACAAGATATTGGTGATATTATAATTTCATGATTTAACACTGAGCCATCAATTAAAGTTCCAAAGGCTGATGATGTACAATTATTTGTATCAGTGATTTCAACCGAATAAGTACCTGCTAATAAATTAATAGCTGTAACTGAATCTTGAGAAGGAGCAGTTTGCCAAGCAATACTGTAAGGTGGTGTTCCTCCACCAATTACAGTAGTAAGAGAACCACTTGAACCTAAACATAGAATGTAATTATTAGCAATGCTGTTAGTAAGCAGAGCTGGTTCAGTAACTACAAAACCAAGAGAGTCGGAGCAACCATTCGCAATATCCTGCACAAAAAACCAATACATTGGAATTCCAGATGCAGAATTAGCTTGTATGCCATATGCTGATTGTATTGTATCAGTAGTAGTAATAGTTGGAGGAGGATTTGGAAGATTCCAAGAATAAGTTAAATTAGCACCAGGAGAACCAGAAACATCAAAACTAACAAATCCATTATCTATGCCAAAACATTTTACATTACTAAATTGAAGCGTGTCTATTGTTAGCCCCGAAGGAACAAAAACAGGTTTTACAAGAGTATCTTTACAACTGGATCCTGCATAAACTATATAGGTAACATTGTAGGTAGTATCGTATGGCAAAATTGGATACAAGTGAGTTGGATTTTGCAAGTTACTTGAATCACCATCACCAAAATACCAATCCCATGCATTGGCAGGTGCTCCATTATTTTGAATAACAGCAGAATCGAGGAACTGAGAAGGTGTATTTCCGCAAAAGGCCAAAAAACCAAAACCTGCTTCTAATGTAGCAATAGGATTAAAAATATAGTCTAGTTGAGTAGCACATTGAAAACCTTGGTATGGTATTAAATTAACCGTATAAGTTGTTGTTATATCATAAGAAGGAATTATAATTGTTGAATCAGTTGTTAACACATTACCAATAGGTACTAATGGACCAGTTGGTGGTGGGTAATTAACCGCTGAGTCTGCTGTCCATGAATATGAAATATAACCATCTGGAGCAGTAACATCTGCAGTGGCAGCACCGCTACAATATGCTGTTGCTAACTGTAAAGGAATACATGAACAATCAATATAAGCATAACCATAATGTCCACCGAGAGTACAATCGTTTGTTGTAAATTCTAAAGTTATAGTTGTACCAATAAAGGGTGTTAAATCTATTGAAGCTAAGCTCCAATTTCTATAGCTTAAAGGCGTAAAGGCACCGGGAGGTGTATATGTTGAGAATCCCACGCCCGATTGACCGCTATAAACATTATAAACACCACATGTAGGGTTTATAATTGTTCCACTGGCATTTGTAATTTTAATGCGAAATGCTGGTTGCTCATTTGAATCATGATTTGCATCTTCTAAAATAACTGCATATTGATAAACAAAGTTTGCATTAGAAGCATCTACAGTGTATTGATACCTTAACCTTTCGGCTAAATTACCTACCTGATTATTTCCTAATTTAATTGAACGTGTTCCGCCCCAAGGGGAAACTACAGGAATAAAAGGTATGTTTTCATCAAATCCATTATTTCCGCTATCGGGAGCCATTATTTGCCATCGAATTTGAGTATTAAATCCTGAGTTATCTTCGTAATATTGTGGAGTTGTCCATGGAATAACTGTATTTGGAATATTAATGGTCGGTAATTGACCCACGGATGGTCCGTTCGCACAAGTACCAATATACCCAGTCCAGCCTGTATTGGTTCCTGTTTCAAAATCTACATTACCACAATTGTTTTGAGCAATTAGTAAGTTATTGAAAATTAATAAGAAAAATAATATTAGCTTTTTTAGTGCCTTCATTTTATATGTTTTATTCATTATTTTAAAATTGTAGTAAAGTTATTATTTCATTTATAAATTCAAAAGTTAAGTACGAAATTTTATCAAAACGTGTTAGTTAATATTAGTATTTTCTATCAAAAATGCTGTATCCTATTCCAAATCGAAGTGAAACATTATCATCATGAGAAGAGGATTTAAATATTTGATTTTTAGTAACATCTCTCAATCCAATTTGAGCGTTCAAAAATATATTTACATTATTATTAAATTTATATTTATAGCCAAGTAAAATAAAAGCATCTGTGGATATTATTCCGTTTGCTTTATCTAATTTTGCAGCTCCAGAAGCTTTTAAAATATCACTCTGATTGCTCAAATAAAACATTGCCCCTACTCCACCGTAACACATATTGTGTTTGTCAAGAATGTAACTTGCATAAATTGGTAGTTCTAATGCAAAAATCTTATTAATTGAAACATAATCAGAATCACCGTTATCATTGAAATTGATATATGAATTATTAATGCCTCTTCGTTGAGAATAGGCTATGTTTGAACCTAATCTAATTTTTTTATTAATATAAAATTGCATTGCAATACCTACAAATGGGTCTAAACTTGGACTATTTAAATGTTTAATATTACCTTTAAACTGCTTATTTAAGGCTAAACCCACGAATGCGTCTATTGCAAAAGGCTTCTTAATTTTTACATCTACCTTATTCTCAGCAAAATCATTATTTGCATTTTCTAAACCATTCAAGGTTGAGTCGTTATTTAAGTATTTAATAATCTCTGATTTTCTCGAGTTATTTGTTTGATAGTAACTTTTTGATACAAATAACGAATTCAATTTCTCAAAAACATTGGTTCTTCTATTCAGTGTTGTTGCATAATCATCATTATCTATTGAAACTGATTTAGCGTCATTCTGCATTAATTTACTTTCATTTTTGCTTATCTTATTGTTGTGATTAGCATTTTGATTTTTTTGTTTTTTAATATTAGTATGGTTAATTACATTTTTGGTTTTATTCTGGATAGAATTAGACTTTTTAATTATTTCTTCATTATTTTTAGAATTATCTTCCATCAATAATTTATTAGATTCAGATGGCAATGAATTGTCAATACTTTGATTTGAAAGGGTATTACTATTTGAGGTTACTTTTGCAGTATTGTCATTATTAGAAAAAGTGTAGTTGAAAACTACAACTAATAAGGCTAGAATAACGCTAAAAATGCCAATTATTTTTTTGAATTTAAAAGCGGCGACTCTAGTATTTGAATTACCAGCAATTAACTTTTCTGCTTTTAACCAATCAGCTTCATTGTACTCAAAAATAGAATCGTTTTCTAAATTTTTCCGTAAAAAATCATCTAAATTTTCTTGCTTACCCATTATATCTTTATTTTACTTTATACATTATAAATTGTAACAAAAAACAAAATCGTTACTGCCTGATTTATTATTTCTAAGGCCAATTGTTGTTTTTTTTCTATCATTTCTTTCAAAAGATTCTTTGCTTTTACCAAATGCCATTTACTTGCACTTTCACTAATTTGTAATAAATCAGAAATTTCTTTGTGAGTATAACCTTCAATTACTTGCATATTTAAAACTTCTCTAGTTACATCAGGCAACTGTTGAACCATTTTAAAAACATCAGTTGTTGACAATTTTTCTTCAGCATCATTTGAAACATAAAAGTTTACATTCGACTTTTCAATCTGAGAGTCTTCTGCAAAAAGCATTTTACTTTTATAACTTTTGTTTTTTCTAAATTCATCGATTATAGTATTTGTAAGAACTTTCCTCATCCAAACATCATAAGGATAAGTATCATCATACTTGCTAAGTTTATTCAGTATTTTTAAGAAACCAATGTTTAATAAATCCACCGCATCATCCCTATTACTTGTATATCGGTAACAAACTTTCATCATCATTCCATAAGTTGATTTGTAAAGCTGATGTTGAGCTAACGCTTTACCATTTAAACAACCAAGAATTATTTCTTTGTCAACGTGCATATTGTAATTTTCGAATACAAATATCGGAGTTATAATTCCAATACGAGAAACAGTTTTATTTTAGTTAGCAAAATTCTAATTTTTCAATAATAAGTTTTTAAAATAAATATGTTAATAAAAAACGCGACTTTGAAAATTATTTCAAAGTCGCGTTTTTATTGATTGTTTTGTACTTACTTCTGAATTATCAACTTTTTATAATTTACATTATTTGAACCTTTTAATCTAACAAAATAGATTCCGGAAGCTAAAGTTGAAACATCAACCTTTAGAAAATTGTTATTTGAGGCTTGTTCCGTAATTAATACTTTGCCGTTAACATCAATAATTTCGATATTTGAATTGACATTATTCAAAGGAATATTAACCTCAGTATTTGCTGGATTTGGCATTAAATTACCAATCATATTATTATCAAACTCCTCAATACTTACCATTCCATTAAACCACTTATATGATTGACTTAAAATATAGGCAGCCTTTGTAGCATCAAGCATTTCCATACCTGGAGCAATAAATACCGTTTTATGAATACTGTTGTAAGCTCTAATTCCAGCTATTTTTGTTTGAGCAGTATTGTAGTAAAATATAGATTTTCCTATTCCATAAAGTTTTAATTCATCTGGGAAAAAATAAGTTCCTCCATAAAAATTACTTATTGTTCCTGTTGTAGCAGCATTAAAAATTTCATCTGTTGCTATTGGCGAAAGAGTTATCGAAGAAGAAAATCCATCATTTACAAAATCAACGTTCATATGATGACGCATAAAATTTCTTTTATAGGCAGTTGTATAGGTATTTGCAGTATTAGTACTATCAAAAACTTCCCAAGCAATATCTTGACCGCTCATAAAAACATTGCCACCAGCATTCATGAAGTTTTCATAGCGCATTGCCATAGAATCTGTGAATGCCGGGAAGGTCCAACCACAATTAAAATAAATATTTTTTATACCAGTCATTGCATTGCTTTTCATTGCATTTTCTAATACATCACTTGTTGTGCTAGTCATCATAGTTGCTCCAGCATTAGATAATGATTGGGTAAAAATACCCTCCCAAGTAGATGCCGTTCCTCCTGTACCATCTCCCTTTCCTGCATTATTACTAACAACCAAATCGCGAACACCAGAAACTACATAAAAAGTTGTAGACATTGCAGGACTCGTTGGATTATTAACTGATTGAATTTTTAGCGTGTATTTAGCTATTGCTGGGGTATTGCCGGGAACTACGTTTACTGTTAAAGGTAAATTTGAGTTAGAAGTAAGTAATTGAGAAGTTGAACTTGTGTAAGTAAGCCCATTTAAAATAAAGGAAGCGTTCCAATTAGCCGGAGCGTTTGTTGTTAAAGTATAAGTAAAGCTTTCTGAAGCAGAACCAGAATTTCCAACTGTCATTGCAAAAGGTACGGTACTTCCTTGTAAACCATTTTTAATATTTTTTGTAGGAGTAACTAATAGTGTATTGATAATTGGGTCAAAAGAAGAACCGGTATTAATTACTTCCTTATCATTTAGTCTTTGTAAAAAAGCTATTTCAGCAATTTGTGATAATACCCAAGCAGAATTATGATTGATGTTGTATGTAAAATTTAAGCTACTGCCAATTGCAGGTAATGTAATGTTTTCGCCAGCAGTATCAGGCAACATAGCTCGATATACATTTGGAAATTCAGTTTCTCCATTATTTCCGGGAGCCACGGTATATTGAACTAATCTCTCAATTAACAAAGTTCTTAACCTGTAATTACCTGTTGGAATGGCTCCAACTACTTTCACTTCTACATTTACAGTTCTAACTCCTGCAGCATCAGAATGTGAAACAATAATTTTAACAGGGCTTGTTTTGCTAAAAGCATTCTCAACATCTTGTCTTGTAAAATTGCCTGGACCACCACTTTTAACGTTGCCATCAAGTTCAACAAAAGGAACGCCCGAAACAGTATAGAATGCTACGCGATTATTAACTCCGCTGGGACTTAAGTTATACATTGGGTCGACCCCTGGCCATGAGGTATGATAAGCCACATGCCTAACAATATCAGGAAATGGATTAAGAATAGAATCTTGAAAACCAGGATTTTGAGCAGCACAGGGGCCGCAACTGGCTTGGGTAAAGTGCTCGTACAACTGAAAATGAGGTGCTTGAGCAAAAGAGAACATTATTGTCGCAAAAGCAACTAATGTAATTGAGTAAATCTTAATCATGTTATTAAATTTTATTTGTTTGTTAAATCAAAACTAACAAAATTTAAATACAAAATTACTTATTAAATACATTTGTTTCAATCCAAGCCTTGCCCCAATTCTCAATTTCCTCTAGTGTCCACAACTCAGGATAAAAAATTCTTTTTTGAAAACGAGGAGGTAAATATTTTTGCCAATTGGTACCGCCAGTAGCAGCAATATCTTCAGGACTTTTTTGTAGATATCTCACAGCTGACTTATAATGACAGAGCGGCCAATTGATATTTACATTCACATCAAAATTACGCAAAACATTACTTGCCTTAACCTTATCATCATTTGAAAAACGTTCGTAAACTGAGTAAATATTTGATAGCTGCAACTCTTCTGCTAAATTTATAAGCTTGCGCTCATATTTTTTCTCAAATTGTAATAATGTAAGCGTTTTTTTTCCAGTTGCCAATTCGGTTGCACCGTTTTTCCAATAAATATAAGGGAATTTAGAATGAATGTCTTTGTTTCTTACCACTTCCCTTTTATCTTTAGCAACTAGATTTATAAAGTGTGTGGCATAAATTTCAATCATTCTATATTGAGCACTTTGAAAACCACTTGCTGGCAAGAGACTCATTCTATACTTTAAAAATTGCTCCTGTTCCATTCCATCAATCATTATATCAAAACTAAATGTTAAAGCCTCAAAGTATCTATTTACACGTTTCATTCTTGCAATGAAAAAATCTACTTCTATATTTTCAATTTTTTCAGCAATCTGCTGTAGCTCATGAATGCACAAATTAAAGTAAAGCTCAGTAATTTGATGGTAAAGGATGAAAATTTTTTCATCAGGGAAAGAAGTACGTGTATGCTGCAGGCTTAATAAAGTGTCTACTTGAACGTAATCCCAATAAGTAAGATAATCTGCATATAATAAGCCATCTAAATAAGAATTTAAATCTTGACCCATGGCAGAGTATTTTTCATTTAAAAGTTTTATCTTATTGGTTAAATCAGGAGTTATTTCCATTTAATTATATTTTTTATTTTTATTTTTCAAACCTAATGGTTTTTTCTTAGCTGTAAAAAAGTGATTTTATTAATTTTCATGAATAACTTTCTTAATATTGGGTTTTTGTTTTATGCTAAGTAAAAAAATATTTTTATTAATAATCGCGCTGTTATTTATGCGTAATTGTTGCCTATGTCAAAACAATTTAATTGGTGATTCATTAAAAATTATTTCACTAATTGATAGTGCAAAAGCTAATATTGAAATATTTAACTTAGAAAAAGCAAACTCTTTTATAAGAAATGCCAAAGCAAAATCTGTTCAAATAAGAAACAATAATTTATTTTACAAGTCACTATTTCTGCATGGAATAATTACAGAAAATAAAGGTGACTATCATGGTGCTATTAATTTTTACAACGAAGCATTAAAATATTACTTATCAATAAAGAGTGAAGCAAATATTGGTGAATTGTATGGCGCAATTGGTTTATGTTATTCCAAAAAAGGAAACTATCCAGAAGCATTAGATTACTTTTTTAAGGCTCTAAAAATTCAAGAAAAACTTAAAGATGACAATCAAATTGCAACTACTTATGCAAACATTTCTATTGTATTTTGGGGGCAAGAACAATTTGATACAGCTCTAAAATACTTGAAAAAGTCTACTATTTTAAGATACAAACAGAATGATAAATCTGGAATAGCATATAACTACGGAAATGAAGCTTTATTTTATTCATCAAAAAATGAAAATGAAAAAGCTATTTCAACTTATATAAAAACTATTTCACTTTGTAACGATTTAAACGATATTAATTGCTTAGCAAGCGCATATAATAATTTAGGTGAATTAATTCTCAAAAAAGGAGATGCCAAAACGGCTTTGAATTATCAGAGAAAAGCGCTAGAATATAGGACAAAGATGCAAGACCATAATGGCATTGGAACATCTTTGGTAAATATTGGTAAGGCATTTTATTCTCAGAATAAATTAGATTCGGCAAAGATTTCAGCACTTGAAGGTTTAGAGTATGCAGAAGAAACGGATTCATGGGAAGACTTAAAAGATGGTGCGGAAATACTTTCGAAAATTTATGAAGTTAATGGCGACTCGAAAAATGCATTATACTATTTTAAAATTTATTCAAATGCTAAGGATAGTTTATTTAACGCATTGAATACCGAGCAAATTACCCTGTCAAGAATGAACTATGAATTTGAGCAAAAGCAACAAAAACAACTATTAGAGGAACAAATAACGATTAACCAATTATCGCAAAATAAAGCTCAAAGAAATTTATTTTTTATTCTATTACTATCTTCACTAATTCTGGTTTTTATTATTTATGGAAGTTATAAAAACTCAAAAAAGAATAATGAAAAGCTTATTAGTAATAATAATAAGTTAAGTGAACTTAATAGAGAAAAAGACTCCTTAACGAAAATTGTTGCACATGACTTAAAAACTCCAATGGGACAGGTTAAAGGCTTAGCACAACTTATGGATATGTTAGGACCTTTAAACAATGAACAAAAAGAGGTTATTGAAAAAATGAATAAGTCTGTAAATTATGGAAATAAACTAATTGAAAATTTATTGAACATAAACAAATTAGAAGACGCGAATTTAATTGTAGAATTAAAAGTATTAAATCTTGATGAACTTATGAATGCTGCATTAAATCATTTACAAACAAGCGCTAAGATTAAAAATATAATAATTGAAGAAAAATTAAATTATAAAGGAAATATATTAACCAACAAAGAATACTTCATAGAAATAATTGAAAATTTGCTTTCAAACGCAATTAAATTTACAAATGGTGGTAGAAAAATTCAAATAATAAGTTCAGAAGACGAACAATTTGTAATGATTCAAATTAAAGATGAAGGCCCCGGATTTAGTATTGATGATAGAGAAAGATTATTTAAAAAATACCAAAAGCTTTCCGCAACTCCTACTGGTGGTGAGCGCTCAACAGGATTAGGATTATATATTGTAAAATTATTGGCTGATAAAATAAATTTAAAAATAGCCTTAGAAACTATTCAATATAAAGGTTCAACATTTATACTAACTATTAAAAAGTAGAATGTCGATAGATGAAACCTTTATGGCAAGATGCCTGCAACTTGCTGAAATGGGAAAAGGTAAGGTGGCACCAAACCCTTTGGTTGGTTGTGTAATTGTTTATGATAAAAAAATTATTGCAGAGGGATATCATCAAGAATTTGGTAAAGAACATGCCGAAGTAAATGCTATTAAAAAGGTTAGCGATTTAAGTATTCTTGAAAATTGCACACTGTATGTAAACCTAGAGCCATGTTCCCATTTTGGCAAAACTCCTCCTTGCGTTGATTTAATTATAAAGCATAAAATAAAAAATGTGGTCATTGGCACTCAAGATATTTTTTCAGAAGTGAATGGCGAAGGAATTAAAAAACTAAAAGACAATGGTGTTAATGTAACTATTGGGGTACTTAAAAAAGAGTGCACAGAATTAAACAAAAGATTTTTTATTTTTCATTCAAAGAAAAGACCTTATGTAATATTAAAATGGGCACAATCTAAAGATGGTTTTATTGGAGATGAAAATATTCCTAATCTTAAAATTAGTAATGAAAGTAGTCAACTTTTAAATCATTTATGGAGAAGCCAAGAACAAGCAATTCTTATAGGTTATAAAACTGCAAATATTGACAACCCTCAACTGACAACAAGATTGGTAGAAGGTAATAATCCTAAAAGATTTGTTATTGATTTAGAGAATAAACTACATTCAAATCTGAAACTATTGAATGACGAAAACACAACTTATGTATTTTCATTGACAAAAAATGATAAAGAGAAAAATACCGAGTATATCAAACTCACTAATAAACTAAACTTAATTGATAACATATTGGAATGCCTATTCAGAAGTAATATTCAATCAATAATAATTGAAGGTGGGGCTAAAACTATTCAATCATTTATTGATAATAAAATTTGGGATGAGGCAAGGGTTTTTGAATCGGAAACTAATTTAAAAAGTGGAGTGAAGGCACCTATATTAAAGCATAATAAATTATTATTTGAAGAACCCATTGGAACTAAATCAATTAATAATTTAAGTGTTTATTTGTTTGAAGTATGATTTAGTCTTTTTCAAAAATATAATACAGGTAGCAAAATAATAAATTTACAATTTCTACTTTTTTTCTAAAAGCACCTTTAGGTTCTGAAGACTTTTTCCATATTCATTTCCAATAAACTTTTCAAAATTCATTATAGGAATCATTATATTCATTGGGTATTGCATATAACCTTTCATTCCCCATATCAACTTAGTAGAATTATCTCCGTTTGATTCGGTAATAAAATAAACAGGAGAAGTAGATTCAAATGGTTCAATAAATTTCAATTCAATATCAATTCTTTCTCCTTCAATAATACCTTTAATTTCTTGCGAACCCACTCCAACATTATCTGGATTTCCATCCCAACTATGAAACGAACCAACTGTTCCATCAATTCCTCTAAATTCGTTTTTCATATTTGGGTCCATATTTTCCCAAGTACTGAAGCTTTTCTGATTTCTTAAAAGTTTAACATAATTAAAAACACTTTCTTTTGGTTTGTTAATTATGATTTCACGCTCAACAGAGTATTCTTTACTGATGAATAGCGCAATTATCAGAATTAGTGATACCATTGAAAGCATCACAAGTATTATTATTTTTATATATTTCATGGCATTGTTTTTAAACCCAGATTACGTGTTAGAGGTTCGTAGTGAAGCGCCATAGCCCAATAAAATATGAACTTTTACGAATAAATCATATTAAATATATGATGCATGAGAAAAAGTTGTTTACTTCATATTTTGAAGGAGTTTTGCGTTGTAATAGAATTTCTAATGCGTAATCTGGGTTATATAAATTATTTGTTTTTTTTATTCTTAAAACCTAAACAAATATATAATTTTTGATAGAGAATTGGTAAATGAAAAATAGATTACTTTCAAACATCATTATACAAATTATAAAATATTGATAGCTAATTAAAATTTTTAGATTTGCCCAATAAATAGAATTATGCATTACGACCCGATAAAAAGAAGTTTAGGTAACGTATTTAACAAAACACCATTTTTAAGAAAATTATTTTATAAACTGCTTGATTTACTATTGTTACGTGCATGGCATGTACACAAGGAACTTACTAATTGGGCAAAAGGTAAAGGCAACGATATTAATATTTTAGATGCTGGTATGGGTTTCGGACAACATACTTATTACTTAAGTACCATGAATCCACATTGGAATATTTTAGCTGTTGATGTTAAGGACGAACAGGTTGAAGACTGTAAACAATTCTTTAATTCAATAAATAATAAAAAAGTAACATTTGAAATTGCTGATTTAACAGAAACAAAGTATTTC
This sequence comes from Flavobacteriales bacterium, assembly GCA_040383485.1. GTDB lineage: Bacteria > Bacteroidota > Bacteroidia > UBA4408 > UBA4408 > JBEIDK01. The sequence goes on along the minus strand of JBEIDK010000007.1, from coordinate 12,780 downwards.
GAAGATAAACAAAACCAATTTGACCTTGCATTGTCAGTTGACGTTATGGAACATATTTTAGAAGATGTATTAGTTTTTAAGAACATTGTCTCTTCATTAAAGCCGGGAGGTATGTTGCTAATATCTACTCCATCTGACCAAGGCGGAAGCGATGTGCATGACGAAGATGGAACATCATTTATTGAAGAGCATGTTAGAGATGGATACAATATAAATGAGATTGAGGATAAACTTAAAAGCGCTGGTTTCTCGAAGGTTGAAGCTAGGTATGGTTACGGTAATCCCGGAAAAATTTCATGGCGTTTAAGCATGAAATATCCTATTCAAATATTAGGAATATCAAAATTATTTTTTATTCTAATTCCGTTTTACTACATCATCACCTACCCTATTTGTTATGTTTTAAATTGGATGGATGTAAATGGAAATCATCCAACTGGCACTGGATTAGTTGTAAAAGCTTGGAAATAAATTTTAAATAAATATAAATGAAAACAAATTTTAAAATCGTACTTGCATTAGCAATTTCAATTCAATGTTCTGCACAACACACAGCAACAAAATACTTTAAAAGACATTTAAATAGTTCTGACAATGAAAGAAGTGTTGTGGAATATTTAAAAGCGGTAACAAATAAAAATTTTGATCAATTTTCTAATGCTTATAACATTAGTGATACTACACTTTATGTTAGAGATGCAAATGGTAACGTTACTCAAAGTAATACTTATTATCCTAATATGAGTAATAATGTTTTTGACTTAACCATGCAAACAAATACAACTTATAATAGTAGTAACAACATACTTTCTGAAATCAATTTGGATAATGGTTTTATGCCAGGCAACCCGCTTGAAAATAATTATAAAAGAGAAAATATATATGATGCAAATCAGAATTTGATTGAAAGTAAAGATTACACTTGGGTTAACAATGCTTGGCAACCGCAAACAAAAACAATTTCTAGCTATTTGAATAATAATTTAAATTCAGAGATTTCTTTGAATTGGGTTGATTCTATCAGCGCTTATGTTAATAGTTATGAATCTAGTTTTACTTATAATTCTTTTAATCAAATAATTTCAGTGCTAGGAGAAGCATTCTTGAATGGTTCATTTATTAATGATTTTAAAATAACAAATGTAACATGGCCAAATAATACAGAACAAGATATGCCACAAAGCTATACTTCGCAATATTGGGATAATGGCAATAATACATGGATAAACCAACAACAATATAATTCAAATATTGATGGTTTTGGAAATCTAATTCAAGAAGAAGAAAAAAATTGGGATGGAAATAATTGGATAATCAATAGTAGAAGCAACTACACTTATAATTCAAATAATGATAAAACTTCTGAAATAGCCAGAGTAGATACCTCTTCAAATTTATTAGGTCAATTAGGTATTCAAAGAAATCAAAGATTGTACTATAACTCAGGATTTGTATTAACTACTGATACTATTGACACTTTTGATTTCTTTTTTGGTCAAGTATTCCCGAGCACTGTTGCACACTTATATAAGTTTAATAACAATAAAAACATGCTTACCGATACTGCATTTTACTTAAATCAGGGTTCAAATATTTTTGAGAGAACTACTTTAAAAAAGAACTACTATGCTTTAAATACAAGTTCAATAAAAACTAATGAACAAGATGAAATATCAATTTTTCCTAATCCAGTAAGTAATTATTTGACTATTTCATTGAAAGGATTAAATAATAGTGTTATTGAACTTTTTGATTACTCAGGAAAAATAATTTCTTCTTTCAAATCAATTAATATGGTTGCAACAATTGATGTATCTAATTTACCGAAAGGTATTTATTTTGTTAAAACAACCACTATGAACGATGTGCTTATTACCAAGAAATTTGTGAAATTGTAAGAATATGCTAAAACTCTTTTTGAATATTTACGTTGACATAAAACGATGATAAAATCAAGAATAGTTTTAATTATAATTCTTTTAAAGATTTGTGGCAACCTAAAGTCACAACCTACCATTGGTTTTTTAGATGCATTTAAAGATGAAACCTTGTCGCAAGCGCGACAAGGTTTTTTCGATGCTCTTTCAAAGAACGGCTTTTCAGAAAAAAACAATACGCTTAAAGTAATTTATAGAAATGCTCAAGGAGATATTCCAACACTTTCTCAAGCTTGTCAATATTTTATTTCTGAAAATGTTGACTTAATTGCCACTTGCCCTTCTCTATCGACCATTACAGCAGTGCAAGCCACCAAAGACATTCCTGTTTGTATGATTGTCTCTCCAAGCCCAGAACTGTCAGGACTAGTAAATTCAAAAGGAGACGCACCTAAAAATTTGTTCGGCGTTTATGAAACGCTTGACTATATTGACACTGCAGTTAGTCTAATATTAAAAACAAATCCCTTTGTAAAAAAATTAGGCTTACTTTATAATCAAAGTGAACCTCAGAGTCAATCGGCATTTGAGCATATTAAAACTACATGTTCAAGTTTAAATATTGAGTTAATTGCATTGCCTGCAAATAATAGTTCTGAAACGCAACAGGTTGTTCAAACTCTAATATCAAAAAATATAGATGCTTTTTTTGCTATGCCTGATAATACAGTTTTCGCGTCTTTCGAAGTAATTTTAAAAGAGTGTAAGAAAAATAAAGTCCCAATTTATACTAGTGAAGCCGGATTGTTTGCGCGTGGTGCCGATGCAGCTTTTGGAGCAGATATTTATCAGTGGGGATTTCAAGCTGGCTTGCAAGCAGCTACTTATTTATCAACAAAAATTTTGCCCTTACCAGAAATTGTACAATCAAGAAAAAAATTAATTCGAAACTCTATTTCAGTGAAAAGAAGTTTCACAAACAATGCTACTAATTATTATTTAACTGCACTATTGCTTGCTTTAACTTTTTCAGGGTTATGTTTAGGATTATTTATTAGTATTAATGTTTTTAATCTGCCTGACATTACAACTGATGGAAGTTTTACGTTAGGAGCAGCTATAACATCAACAATGCTATACAATAATTATAATATTTGGATAACTTTACTATTTGTGCTTGTAAGTGGCGCTTTGGCTGGTATTACAACAGGATTAATACATACCAAACTTAAAGTAAACGCTTTGCTTTCAGGCATAATAACAATGACAGCATTATACTCAATCAACCTTTTAATAATGGGCAGAAGTAATATTCCATTAATTAATACTTTAAATATTTTTTCATATTTTAATAATCAACTCATCATCTTATTAATAATGAGCATATGTTTAGTGTTACTATTAAATTGGTTATTAAAAACTGATTTTGGAATAGCAATGCGTGCAACTGGAAATTCTGAAAACATGGTAAAAGCTTTAGGAATAAATCCGAATAAAATGAAAATAATAGGACTAGCCATTGCTAACTCTCTAACAGCTTTTTCAGGATTCTTAATAACTCAATACCAAGGATTTGCTGATATTAATATGGGTATAGGTATTGTTATTTTTGGACTTGGCAGTGTAATGATTAGTAATGCTCTATTAGATTTGTTAAATCAAAAAAAATAATTTTCAGATTGTTTGGTGTAATTATAGGTGCAATAATTTTTAGGGTAATTTTAGCATTAGCACTTAATATTGGCTTGGATCCTGTTCTATTAAAACTAGTAACTGCTTTTATTGTTTTAATGGTCGTTTCAATTCCGGCATTTAAAAAAGGTGGTGCAATCAATTCTTGAAATAAGCAATTCTTATTACCTATAAGTGATTATCTATTTTTTTTATTTTCACTTCTCTATTAAGTTCTCCTATGCATACTTCAATTTTTTGTATTGGAATTGAAACTACAATTTTACAGTCAATGTCAACTTCTTTTGAAACTATTGAAATTCCGAACCGCTTAGCCCAATTCAAAATTAAGTTAAGCTCCTCATAAATTGTTTCAATCAAAAAAAACTCCTCAAGCTCAATGCTAATTATTTTTGAATTTTCTAATGCTTGTTTTGAAACTGTTTTGTAAGCGTTAATTAAACCAGGAACACCAAGCAGAATGCCTCCAAAATATCTAACTACAACAATTGCTATATTAGTTAACCCAAATGAATCAATTTGTCCTAAAATAGGTTTTCCTGCACTTCCACTTGGCTCCCCATCATCATTGCTTCTGTAATTATTTTTATCAGTCCCTATTCTATATGCAAAACAATGATGCACCGCTTTTGAATGTTCCAATTTTATTTCACTTAGTTTTAATTTGAAAACTTCAACACTTTTAGTGGGAAACGCAATTGCAATGAAGCGACTTGACTTATCAGTAAACTCAGCATTACTTATAATTTCAATGGTTTTATAAGAATCTACTTTCATTTAATTTATAAAATATTTCAACTACACATTTACAATTTAAGATTTTGGCATATCTATTGCCAATGAGCATGTCCGCAAAAATATTATAATTTATTAGTTATAAATTGCCAAAAAATTAATAAAAACGATTATTAACTGACACATTGACTTTAAAAATATGAACGATAAAGATAACACTATCATCAATATTGGATTTAATGAAATAATTGATGAGGACACAGAATTTATTCCCTTGCTGAGTGCAGATGATGAAGAACAAATGAATAATGAAGTTTTTCCAGATGAATTACCGATTTTACCTTTAAGAAACACTGTTCTTTTTCCAGGTGTCGTAATTCCGATTACAGTCGGAAGAGACAAATCAATTGAACTAATAAAAGATGCCAATAAAGGCAACAAAATAATTGGTGTTGTATCGCAAAAAGATGACAAAAATGAAGATCCTAAAATTGAGGATTTAAATAAAGTTGGCACAATTGCTCAAGTTCTCAAGGTATTAAGAATGCCAGAAGGCAATACTACAGTAATTATTCAAGGCAAACGTAAATTTGAAATTGGAGCTGCTATACAAACAGAGCCTTACATTAAAGCCACCATAAAAAAGGTAAAAGAAAAAACACCTGCAAAAAATGACAAAGAGTTTGAGGCATTAGTAAGCTCCATTAAAGACAATGCTTTACAAATAATTAAACTCTCTCCTCATATACCGTCAGAAGCAAGCTTTGCCTTAAAAAATATAGATAGCACATCGTTTCTTATCAACTTTATTGCTAGCAACATGAATGTTCCTGTGGCAGACAAACAAAAATTGTTAGAAGAAAATAATTTAAAAGCAGCTGCAAATTCAATATTAGAGCATTTGACGAAAGAGATTCAAATGCTTGAATTAAAAAATCAAATTCAAAGCAAGGTAAAAGTAGACTTAGATAAGCAGCAACGTGATTATCTTTTGAATCAACAGTTAAAGACAATTCAAGAAGAACTTGGAGGTGGTAGTAATGAACAGCAAATTGAGGACTTTGACGCAAGAGCCAAAGAAATGAAATGGAAGCCAGAAGTAGAGAAACAATTTAGAAAAGAATATGAGAAGCTTAAACGCATGCACCCGAATAGTGCCGAATATAGTGTGCAAGTAAATTATATTGAAACAATTTTAGACCTTCCATGGGATACCTTTACAGCTGATAATTTTGATTTAAAACATGCTCAAAAAGTCCTAGACAAGGATCATTATGGTTTAGAAAAAGTAAAGGAAAGAATTATCGAATATTTAGCGGTTCTAAAATTGAAAGGTGATTTAAAGTCTCCTATTATATGTTTGTATGGTCCTCCTGGAGTTGGTAAAACATCATTAGGAAAATCTGTTGCAAAGGCTTTGGGTAGAAGTTTTGTTAGAATGAGTTTAGGAGGCCTAAAGGATGAAAGTGAAATTAGAGGACACCGTAAAACTTATATTGGTGCAATGCCTGGCCGCATTCTGCAGAATCTTAAAAAAGCAAAAACATCAAATCCAGTATTTATTTTAGATGAAATAGATAAGGTTGGAAATAATTTTCATGGTGACCCTTCATCAGCTTTACTTGAAGTTTTAGACCCAGAACAAAATGGTACTTTTTACGATAACTATGTAGAAATGGACTATGATTTAAGTAAGGTGCTTTTTATTGCAACTGCAAATAGCCTGCAATCAATACAACCTGCGTTGCGCGATAGAATGGAGATTATTGACATTACTGGATATACGATTGAAGAAAAAGTTGAAATTGCTAAAAATCATCTTATTCCAAAACAAATTGAAGACCATGGATTAAATAAAAAGCAAGTAATCTTTACAAATGATGTAATAGAATTTATTGCTGACCGTTATACAAGAGAAAGTGGGGTTCGTGCATTAGACAAGCAAGTAGCTAAAGTTATTCGTAATAGAGCAAAGGTTGTAGCTATGCGTGAAAAGCACAACGTAAAAATGTCTATTGAAGATGTGAAAAATATTTTAGGTTCTGAAGTTTTCCACAAAGAAAAATATACTGATAACAATATAGCAGGAGTAGTTACAGGATTGGCTTGGACACCAGTAGGTGGCGATATTTTATTTATTGAAGTTAGTTTAAGTAAAGGCGGCAAAAGCGGTGGTAAATTAACCTTAACTGGTAACCTTGGCGCAGTTATGAAAGAAAGCGCAGTTATAGCATTAGAATATTTAAAATCACATGCTGATAAGTTTGGTATACTGCCAAGTACCTTTGAGGAATGGAACATTCATGTGCACGTGCCTGAAGGTGCTACCCCGAAAGATGGCCCGAGTGCGGGTATAACTATGCTTACAGCTCTTACCTCAGCCTTAACGCAACGTAAAGTAAAAAATAAGTTAGCCATGACTGGAGAAATAACTTTGAGAGGTAAAGTGTTACCTGTTGGAGGTATTAAAGAAAAAATTCTAGCTGCAAAACGAGCAGGTATCGAAGAAATTATATTATGCGCAGATAACAAGAAAGATATTGAAGAAATTAAAGCTTCGTATATAAATAATATGAACTTTAAATTTGTTACTGAAATGCATCAAGTTATTGAATTAGCGCTACTTAAAGAGTTAGTGCCTAATGCAATAAATTTCAAACTTGTTAACAGTACTACTATCAAAAAAAAATAAAAAATAATGGATGTTGAATTCGAAGATAAATGGAAGGTACTTCTTGAAAAACTTGAAACGCTTTATGGCGAAAAGCCCGATGTTCAGAATATTCTATTCATGATTGGCGTGCAAGAACTTGGTGGTAAATATAGGCAGTTTAACAAAGCTCAAAAGCTTGATGTTATGCATGTTGCTGTTTGTACACTTTTAATGCAATTCGGTTATTATGAATTTGATACTTTCGACGCCGAAGGCTGGCCTCACTTTAAAGCAACCGAAAAGTTACCATTTTTAAAACCATTGCAACAAAATCATTTAATGAGGCAGGCCGTAGTTAGTTACTTCGAAAAGGGAGAATTTATCTAATACCACTTTAAATTGAGTAAATTTAATTTTTTGATAATTATCACTAATCACTAATCATTAATTGTAAATTGTTATTAAAGTTAATCTTTGATTAAAATAATTTATGCTATTTTGCACAAAAATTCAGTTCCATTGTTTTATGATTGTCCGTAAATTAATATTTCCAATATTCATCATTCTTTTAGCCATTGGTTTCAATAGTGAAGCTCAGATTAATGATAAGTTGAGTATTAAAGCTAAGGAGATTAAAACCGATTTAGAGATGAATAATTTGTTCGGAAAGGTAAAATATTTCAGAGAGGAGTTTTTTATTAACGATGAAAATATTGGGTTCAAGCGATACTATAACTATTATACTGACGAGTATTTACTATTTAATGAGCAAGGTTATATTGCATTGAGAAAACTATTTGATAAAAATGGTAAAGTACTTTATAAAAAAACGCTAGAGTACGACTCAAAAAACAGAATTGTTACTATTTCAGAATTTGACACTACCGAAAATATAACTAACAAAGCAAATAACATTTACGATTCTAAAGGTTATTTAATTGAAACAATAACTGAAAGCAAAAATGCACAGAACCTACAGAGTAAATTCAGCTATACTGATGAAGGCAGAGTAAAACAAGAATTAGTTTATATTGATAATAATCTAATTAAAACTTCAAATTATGAATATGATGCGGAGATTACAAAAAAAGTAACAGATTCAACAATTGTATTAAATAACACTCAAAGTAAATATAAATCAAAGGTCGAAATATTTGATAGAAATGGCAATATGCTAGAACAAACCAGCTTTGACCTAAGTGGAAACATTTCAGTAAAATATGTTTATAAATTCGATGCGAGTAACAATAATATACAATTTAGTAGTTTCGGTGCATCAGGTGTTTTAGAGGGTGATTATAACTACAAGTTTGATGAAAAAAACAATATGATTCAAGAGGAAAAATATCTTTCAAATAAAAAAACAACTGAATCTATTATTTACGAATATAAATATGATGCCCAAGGCAATTGGATTGAACGTACAACCAAACATCATAACATTCCTAAAAATATTATAAAAAGAGATATTCAGTATTATTAAGTTAAATTGATAATTTAATTTAAAAATTCAACTTGCTTTTTTATAGTTACAGTCTTTTATTCTACTTTTTTTTCGGCGTATATAAATAAGTTATAATAGACAACCCCAAGGTGATAATGAATTACAATTTAACTCAGATTAGGCGTTAGGGGTTCGTAGTGAAGCGCCAAAGCCCAATAAATATGAACTTTTACAAATAAATCATATTGAATATATGATGCATGAGAAAAAGTTGTTTACTTCATATTTTGAAGGGGTTTTGCGTTGTAATAGCATTTCTAACGTGTAATCTGGGTTTAACTTAGAGCCTGTTTAAAACTACTTTATTGAAGTTTTGGTATTAAAAAAAACTATTCAATTTCTTCATCCGCATTAACAAAAAACATGCTTGGACACTCTCTTGCCTTAATATAATACTAAGGAATTGGTAAAGCGTTACAAAAAAATAATTTCGAACATTACATTGGGCATCTTCAGGTAATAAAAAAGTTTCGTATTGTTGTGATAATGAATAAGCATAAAAAATATTTTGGCATAGCCTCTTTAAGTATTGCAATATCTGTAGCTCTAGGAGCATTTGGTGCCCATGGTTTAAAGGACTCACTAAAAAGTGAATATTTAATAACTTTTGATACTGGCGTTAAATACCAGCTCTACCATAGTTTTGCGATATTCATGCTTGCCTTTTTAATGTTACATTATAATGACCTTGAATTAAAATTAAAAAGAAGTTTTTATTTATTTATAATAGGAATCATCTTGTTTTCCGGCTCATTATATTTACTTACCTACTTTAGATTGCAGGGCAATGAAAATATGAATTGGCTCGGAGCAATAGCACCAATAGGTGGCCTTTCGTTTATTGCTGCTTGGCTCAATATTGCAGTTTATATGTTTAAACCAGTTAAGAATTAAATGATTATTAAACTGAGTGTTGTTATCATTACATTTAATGAAGAAAAAAATATTGAACGCTGCATTACTTCAGTAAAAAATATTGCTGATGATATTGTTGTCGTTGATTCTTTCTCAAAAGATAATACACGAAAAATTTGTAACGAACTTGGTGTTAGGTTTATTGAACATGCCTTTGAAGGACATATTCAACAAAAGAACTTTGCTATTACCCAAGCAAAGTACGAACATGTTTTTTCAATTGATGCTGATGAAGCAATTGACAAAACGCTTGAAAAAGAAATATTAAATGCCAAGCAAAATTGGAATTGTGATGGCTATAGTATGAATAGATTAACAAATTATTGTGGGCATTGGGTGCGACATTGCGGTTGGTACCCTGATGTTAAGTTTAGATTATGGGACAGTACGAAAGGTAAATGGGCCGGAATAAATCCGCACGACGAATTTATGATGATAAAAGGTTCCAAAACAAACCACCTAAAAGGAGATATTTTACATTACAGCTACAATAGTTTAGAAGATCATTATAAGCAGATAGAGTACTTTACAAGCATATCAGCAAAGGCATATCATGAAAAAGGAATCAAATCGAATATTCTAAAAATCTGCTTAAATCCAATTCATAAATTTGTTCGTGATTATATTTTCAAACTTGGTATTTTAGATGGGGTTACAGGATTTAGAATTTCTAGAATTTCAGCCTATGCTACCTATTTAAAATACAAGAAATTGCATGCTTTAAATAAAAATACTCTAAACTTAGAAGTTTAATTTTATACTAATTATGCAAAGCACTAAAAAACAGCAATATGCCCAACCATGAAAAAGCTGTAAAGGCCACATACTTTAGTATCATCAGCAATTCGGCATTGGCGCTTATTAAAGGGCTTGCTGGCTTTTTTGGCAATTCATACGCACTCATTGCTGATGCAATTGAATCGACAACCGATATTTTCGCTTCCTTCTTAGTATTATTTGGACTTAAATATGCCAACAAACCAGCAGACGAAAACCATCCTTATGGGCATGGCAGAATAGAACCTTTAATTACCTTTTTAGTGGTTGGCTTTTTAATTATTTCGGCCACCATTATTGCATATGAAAGCATTGAAAATATTAGAACACCCCATGATTTACCAAAGCCATTTACACTGATAATACTTGCTGCCATAATTATTTGGAAAGAGATTTCTTATCGTTTTGTGATTAAAAAAAGTAAAGAAACAAATAGCTCATCGTTAAAGGCCGATGCATGGCACCACCGAAGCGATGCAATTACTTCTGTTTCGGCATTTATCGGAATATCCATTGCGCTTTTTATGGGAAAAGGATATGAGTCGGCCGACGATTGGGCTGCATTATTATCTTCAGGATTTATTTTATACAACTGTTATAAAATATTCAGACCTGCACTAGGTGAAATTATGGATGAGCATTTTTATGATGAACTATGTGTAGATATTAATATAATTGCTAAAACTGTTGATGGAATTATAGATACCGAAAAATGTTTTATTCGCAAAGCCGGAATGCAATTTCATGTGGAGTTGCATGCAACTGTTGATGCAAATATTACAGTAAAGCAAGGACATGATTTAGCACATAAACTAAAAGATACGTTACGCGAACAACTTCCTCAGTTGGGTCATGTTTTAGTGCATATTGAACCCTTTGAATAAGAAATAATAAAACCTTATTCGTTAAATATCAATTATTTAAAACTATTTTTATCATCTTAGTAAACCATTTTAAAATCATATACGTGTGTATATGCATAACCAATTAATTAAGAATTTTTATTCCATGATTGGAAGTAAAACATAATGAAAATGAAACAAAAAATTACAATCCTATTATTCATCATACAATTTTGCACAGTCAAGTATATTGATGCGCAAAACTGTACCTTTAATATAAACATTGACAATAGCAACTTTGTAGCTAATTTTACAGCTACAGATACGCTAAGTACCTTTGCTTATATTTACATTGTAGATACAACTAATGTACTCACCAATATTACTGGAGGGCACATTGCCAATTTCCAAAGCACCATCAATGATGTTGATACGCACTCTGTTTGCTTAAAAATTGTTGACTTAATAAATCAAGTAGTTATTTGCGAATCATGCACCACCTTCACCTTTTCATTGCCTCCTCCCCCATCTCCAAATTGCAACTTTAATTACTATTTTAGCAATGATACTTTATATACTTCTTTAGCAGGAAACCTTGTTCCAGCGCAGTTTGTATGGAACATCAATGGACAATTAATTGGAGGCCAGCAACTCAATTATTATACAGGCAATATTGATAGTATTCAAGTAATCTTAACTGGTTCTACAACTTTAGGAACCAGTTGCAGTAATACTATTTATGCTGTTAATCCCGGCTATATTCCATCTTGCAGCGACAGCATTCAACAAACCAACAATTTAATTGTAGCTAGCATTAACAATCCTGTTGCAGGTAACACAACTACTTGGAATTTTGGTAATGGCTTCACAACAACAGGAAATATAGTAACCCATGCATATAATAATTTAGGAACTTATTATTTAACCGCTACTACCCTTAATAACTCTGGCGTAGTTGTTTGCCAAAGTTATGATACAATAATTGTGAGTAGCATCACGCCAAATGTGAACTGCAATTTTTACAGTACAATAACAGGTGACAATTTACATTTATATACCAATTTAAGTGTACCCAATGTTATTTATACTTGGTATCTGAGCAATGGCGATACAATACAATCACCAACTGTTGATATAAGCATAGCCTATTTACAATCAATAAATATTGATACGCTAAATGTTACGCTCACCATTTTTTACAATGGCTATAGCTGCATCAGCTACGATACAATAGCAATACCTCAAACACCTACAGTTAATTATTGTGATGTAAATTTTAATCATATTAGTGTTGGAAAGCAACTATATGTTATTGATGGTACAACGAGCAATAATCCCAATCATTCTAATTACAAATGGGATTTTGGAGATGGCAATTTTTCCAACTTTAAAAATACACAACATTACTATACGAATGCTGGAACTTATAATGTATGTCTTACCGTTAGAGATAGTGTAAATCCTTATTTATGTAACGATAGCCTTTGCCAGCAAATTGTAATAAGTGATACTGCAAGCATTGCTGATTCATGCCAAGCCTATTTTGTTTATACGCAATTGCAGCCTTATTATATTGGAATTGTAAATATGGTTACTGCCTTAAATCCACAATTTACTTGGAATTTTGACGATGGACCAAACTCAATCATTAATGGAGCATTTCCGAGTTATACCTATCAGCAAGCTGGAACATACGGTATTTGTTTGACCATTAATTCGAATGGATGTGTGGATACTTTTTGCGATTCATTAACGGTTGATAGCGTGGGCATCATAGGCAGATTT
>JBEIDK010000006.1:0-51951 GCA_040383485.1 Flavobacteriales bacterium | reverse complement strand
CAACGCAAAACCCCTTCAAAATATGAAGTAAACAACTTTTTCTCATGCATCATATATTCAATATGATTTATTCGAAAAAGTTCATATTTTATTGGACTTTGGCGCTTCACTAAGAACCCCTAACGCGTAATCTGGGTTTAACGGTTACTACACAACTTTATAGTAAAAAATAAGATTCAAAAAGAGGCACTCCTTTTGCAACAATAGAATGGTTAAAATCTACCTATAAATTAATTTAGTAACACCAAGAAGATATTATCTGGCAATGTTTATTTTGAATAAAAACTAGTTTATTGTGCATAGCTCAACTGAGCTGACGATGCAAATTTAAACAGTTTTCGGAATGGTTACGATAAATGTAGTTCCAACATTTTTTTCACTTGTAAAATGAATAGTACCACCATGTTTTTCAACAATTTGTTTTACAATTGAAAGTCCCAAACCAACTGGCTTCTCACCAGCAGTGCCTATATTTTTAGACCTTGTAAATCTATCGAAAATAGATTCGAAATTTTTTTCATCAATACCAATGCCTTGGTCAATAATTTGAATGATTAAGTTTTCGTTTTCTAATAAAGCTTTGATTATTATTTTACTGCCAGCATTGCTAAATTTAATGGCATTATTTACCAAATTACTAATAGCTCTTTCTATTTTTTTCTCATTTAATTTAAAGAGAATGTTTCCTGAGTATTCAGTAACTATCGTAATAAATTTTTCTTTAGCTTTTAAACCAAAAAGCATAACAATATTATTAATGAGTTGGTTAACATTGGTTTCAATCATCACAAGCGGTGTTTGCGATGATTCAAGTGTCGACATTTCTAATATATCATCGGTAACGGAGTTCATGTGATTTATTGAAACTTTTATATAATCAATAAACCTTGCTATATCTTCATCAATAATTTTTTTGCTGTTTAGTTCTGCATCAAGCAACATTGTCAGGCCTTTTATGCTCGAAAGTGGAGACTTTAAATCGTGCGCTACAATACCAAGTATATTATTTTTTTCAATTACTAATTTCTGCATATCAAGATTACTATTTTCAAGAGCACTTTGATTTTGCGCCAATTGCTTGTAAAGTCTTCTAAGTTTATTATCACTTTTTCTGTAGCTATAAACTGAAAAAATTGAGAGAATTGCTATAATTACTAATAATGTTGCTAATGCTAATATTAAATAAAATCGTCTTTTTGTTTCTTTGGTTTCCTTGTTTAGATTATCTACTATTTTATTCCTTTTTTCTGTATCAAACTTATTTAATTTAAACCTTAAGTTATTTTTAATAAATGAAGATGTAGAGCTGTCATTCCAAGCAATGAACTTTTTTAATAAAGCATATCCTTTTTCATTGTCATTTAATTTTTCATAAGCTAGTGCCTTAATTTTAATCATTCTATTATAATAGACATTTGTAGCCCTTGCATTATATAATGAATCGGTTTTAGAAATTGTAGCTTTAAATTTTTCAATGTTGTTTTGCTCCAAGTAAACGTTAGCTAGAGCTATTAATGAAGAGGTGGCATCAATATTATCATAGCCAACTTTTGAGTTGATTTTAATATTGCTATTTAATTCATCAATAGCCTCCTTGTATTTTTTTTGTGCAGCATAGGCCTGCCCTTTATTGCCATTAATAATTCCAATGGCTATTTGATAACTCTTTGCTTCAAGATCTGTTAAGTTGGGTTTTGTACTTAGTTTACTCAATGCAGAATCATAGTAAACAATTGCTTTGTTATAATCTTTAAGATTAAAAAATGTAAGACCAAGGTCGCGATATATGCCTTGTTCATACATTGCTCCAGAGTGCTCGGTTACATTTAGTCTAAGTAGAGCCAGTTTGTTGTTGTAATATTTTTGAGCTTCCTTAAAGAGACCCAAAAAGTAGTATGTATGTGCTAGTCTTCCATTATGCTCCAGCATAAATTCAGCATCAGTAATGCCATTTACTAAATTTTCACTCTCAAAAATGTATCGGTATGAAATTCCATAATTACCAGTTTCTACATACAGAATTGCAAGTCGAGTATAAACTAATGCTACTATTTTTTTTAGCTCTTCATTATTTTCTTCCGCTGAATTATCGTAATAACTAATCGCTTTCTCGCCATAAAATGAAGAACTGTCAGCTATTTCTTGACCATAAAATGTGTTACATAACAAATAGCATGAATTTATTTTCCCATATAAAATATCATTCTTTTCCGAAAAAGAATAAGCCTCTTTAATTTTAATTTTACTATTTACAAAATCACCATTATCAGTCAGTTGCTTTGATATATCAATTAAGCTATCAATATACGCCTTGTTTTTTCTATCATTCTGTGATGTTGTACTTAAGTTATGACAACCAAAAATGACACTTGCAAAAAATACAACAGCAAAAAATCTGAAAAGGCAATTAATAATAAACGGCATGAAAATTATTTACGCAAATATGTATAAAGCTTTAATCTTAATCAAAAAAGAAATTTAATCGTAATTAATCAACTATTCATAATCTAATATATTGGTTCAATCAACTTAAGAACATGAAATATTTTAAATGCTAATTATTATTTGTTTTTTTGAAAAAATAAATTGTTTAATGGAAGATAAAATAAATAGCAGTAAAGCACCCGAGCCTGTAGGTTTATATCCACATGCTCGCAAAGTTGGAAATTTATTATTTCTATCGGGAGTTGGTCCTCGTGAACGCGGCAATAAAAATATACCAGGTGTTACACTAGACGATTCTGGAAAAATTGTTTCTTATGACATAGAAACTCAATGCCATAGCGTATTTAGAAATATTAAATATATTTTAGAAGATAGCGGAAGTAGTTGGGATAAAATAGTTGATGTAACTGTATTCTTAACAAATATGAAAGATGATTTCAAAACCTATAATAGAATTTATGCAGAGTATTTTAAAGACAATTTACCGTGTAGAACCACTTGTGAAATTAACTGCCTTCCAACACCAATAGCTATTGAATTAAAAGTTATTGCAACTATTTAAAATTAAGAAAAATAATTTATGTCATTAGCTAAGGTTAATCCTATTCAAACAAATGCTTATTCATTGCTAACTGCGCATTATAAAAAGGTTAATGGCCATTCTTTAAAAAGTCTTTTTGAAAATGATGTAAACAGATTCGAAAAGTATTCTATTTGTTGGAATGATTTTTTATTCGATTTTTCAAAGAATCATATTACTGAAGAAACTTTAAGATTGCTTATTGATTTAGCAAACGAGTGTAAACTGAAAGAGGCAATCGAAAGTATGTTTAATGGAGAGCCAATAAATGAAACTGAAAATCGTTCGGTACTGCATACTGCGTTGAGAAATAGAAGTAATTCTACAATTCTTGTTGATGGAGAAGATGTGATGCCAAAAATAAATAAGGTTTTGGCGCATATGAATTTTTTCACCAACAACATTCACAAAGGTACTTGGAAAGGATATACTGGAAAACCTATAAGTGATATTGTAAATATTGGTATTGGCGGTTCTGACTTAGGGCCAGTAATGGTTTGCGAAGCTTTAAAAGCATACAAGGTTGAACATATAAATATACATTTTGTAAGCAATGTAGATGCTACACATATTGCCGAAACATTAAAAAAATTAAATGCAGAAACCACATTGTTTATTATAGCCTCAAAAACTTTTACTACACAAGAAACCATGGCCAATGCTGCAACTGCTAAACAGTGGTTTTTAAATTTTGCCAAAGATACTGAGCATATAAAAAAACATTTTGTGGCGCTATCAACCAATTCAACTGCAGTAGCTGAATTTGGAATAGACACCAAAAATATGTTTGAATTTTGGGATTGGGTTGGAGGAAGATATTCTTTATGGAGTGCAATTGGACTAAGTATTTGTTGTGCTATTGGATATGAAAATTTTGAAGCACTATTAGCAGGAGCTTATGCAATGGATGAGCATTTTAAAACCACTTCATTCGAAAAAAATATTCCAGTAATAGCTGCCTTAATTGGGATTTGGTACGTAAATTTTTTTGATGCCAGAAGCCAAGCTATACTCCCTTATGACCAATACCTGCATAGATTCTCGGCATATTTGCAACAAGCAGATATGGAGAGTAATGGAAAAACGGTTGCTAGAAACGGGAATACGCTAGACTATAAAACTGGTCCCATTATTTGGGGTGAACCTGGAACAAATGGTCAGCATGCGTTTTATCAGTTAATACATCAAGGCACTCAATTAATACCCGCTGATTTTATTGCCTCTGCAACTAGTCAAAACCCAATTGGAGAACATCATAATTATTTGATGAGTAACTTTTTTGCGCAAACAGAAGCTTTGATGAATGGAAAAGATTATGAAACTGCTTATGCAGAATTAATTGACTCTGGAAAAAGTGAATTAGTGGCAAAGAAACTTGCTCCTTACAAGGTTTTTGTAGGCAACAAGCCAACAACATCAATATTAATTAAACAGATTACACCTTACAATTTAGGAAGTCTAATTGCAATGTATGAACACAAAATATTTGTTCAAGGCATCATTTGGAACATTTTTAGTTTCGACCAATGGGGTGTTGAGTTGGGAAAGCAACTGTCAAATAAAATAACTCCGGAATTACAAAATGACAATGAAATCATATCTCATGATTCATCAACCAATGGATTGATAAATGCATTTAAAAGTATGAGAAAATAATACAGAATTAGGCCAATACACCTTTTAAGGTTGCAGAACTACATTCCGTAATTTTCACATTTACATAATCTCCTTTTTTCAAATTTCCTTTCGGGAAAATTACTACTTTACTCTGTGTCGTTCTTCCACTCATAAAATCTGTACTTCTTTTCGAAATTGATTCAACCAATACTTCAAATGTTTTTCCAATATCATTTAAATTACTTTGCAATGATAATTCGTGTTGTAAATCAATAATTTCTTGCAGTCTTTTCGCCTTTAGTTCTTCAGGCACATCGTCCTTAAACTTTCGTTCAGCCAACGTTTTTGGCCTTTCTGAATACTTAAACATATACGACATTATGAAGCCACTTTTGCGCATTAAATCTAATGTTTGTTGGTGGTCTTCGTCAGTTTCACCACAAAAGCCAGAAATAAAATCACTACTAATTCCGCAATCAGGCATATAATTTCTAATGGCAGAAATTCGTTCTAAATACCACTCACGTGAGTATCCGCGATTCATTTTTTCTAACAACTGTGTACTTCCACTTTGTACCGGAAGGTGAATGTTTTTGCAGATATTCGGGTATTTAGCCATCACTTCTAAAACATCATTTTGCATATCTTTTGGATGACTTGTACTATACCTTATTCTAAGCAGAGGGCTTACCTTTGCTACCATTTCAAGTAATTGAGCAAAAGTGGTAGCATTCTCTAATTCTTCTTTTGATGGGTTATCTTTTTTTAAACCTCCACCAGTCCACAAATACGAGTTTACGTTTTGCCCGAGCAATGTTACTTCACGGTAACCTCTTAAAAATAAATCACGTGCCTCACTAACAATTGTTTGTGGTTCTCGACTGCGTTCACGGCCACGTGTAAAAGGTACCACACAAAATGCGCACATATTATCACATCCTCGAGTAATTGATACATAAGCACATATACCATTGCTGTCAAGTCGAACTGGGCTTATGTCGGCGTATGTTTCTTCTTTCGACAATATTACATTTACCGCTTTTTGTCCTCCATCAACAGTTTCAATTAGGTGAGGCAAGTCACGATATGCATCAGGTCCTACCACAATATCAACTAATTGTTCCTCTTCAAGAAATTGTGACTTTAGGCGTTCGGCCATACAGCCTAAAACACCTACAATAAGACTAGGATTATTTCTTTTTAATTGTCTGAAATCAGTTAATCTTTTGCGAACCCTCGTTTCAGCATTATCGCGAATACTGCAAGTATTAACAAATATTACGTCGGCATTTTCAAATTCCTTAACTGTTTCAAATCCATTTTTTGTGAGTATTGATGCTACAATTTCACTATCAGCAAAATTCATTGCGCATCCGTAACTTTCGATATAAAGTTTACGCTTTGGAAAATTACTTCCTAAATTACTTTCTAATAATGTAGCTGTTCCTTGTATGCTTTCGTCGTGTATCAAATTCATCGATTTACATTTTATTTTTCTACTATTTAATAATCAAAAATTATTTAAACAGTATTATTTTCATTCAAAAATATCCTATGATTTTTCATTAATAAAGGTCTACAAATTTATATAAATAAAACAAAAAGGTGTCGCGCAAATTGCACAACACCTTTAGAAACTGTTTTTACTATTTAGTTTAAATTTTACTTGTAATAAGTTCTCGTCTTACCTTTCTTATTTTAGTTGCTATGCTTGTATCAAATTGATTATCGCCAATACGCAATACAAAACCACCAATTAACGCAGGGTTAGTTTTTTCAATAATATCTACTTCCGAATTAGTTGCTTTTGAAGTTAAAGCTTTCAGCTTTGCACGTAAAGTATCGTCTAAGCCTGTTGCAGTTGTAACAACTATTTGCTGTATGTTTTTGTAATCAGCATATAAGGAAATGAACTCTTTGGCAATATTATTCAAATCAACTTCACGTCTGTTTTTTGTAATTAAAGTTACAAAATCTTTAGATAATTTATGAAAAGCAACAAATAATTCATTAAAAATAGCAATCTTCTTGTCTGCCTTCACTATTGGGCTTTTCAGAAGTAATTGCAAATCACGATTTTCATCAACCATCATAGTTAATTGTTTCATGTTGCTACAAACTTCATCTAATACCTTTTGTTCAAGTGCCAAGTTTAATAAAGCTTTTGAATATCTGTTTGCTAATTTTGTATTTTGCATTTTTAATGAGTGTAAAGTTTAAAGTTTAAAGTTCAAAATGGTTTTAAACCAACTTTGAATTTTGAACTTTACATTTCGAAATGTTTTTAGTTTAATTTAATTTCTGACAATAAATTATCAACCAATGCTTTTTGTTTTTGGTCTGAGCTTAATTCTGATTTAATAATTTTTTCTGCTATTTCAATTGATAGCACAGCAACCTGATTTTTTATTTCATTGATTGCTTGATTCTTTTCATTTTGAATTTCTGCTCTTGCTGCAGTCAAAATACGGTCTGCTTCAGCAGATGCTTTGCTTTTAGCTTCGTTAATAGTAGACTCCTTCAATTCTCTAGCTTCTTTAAGCATAACATCACGTTCAGCCTTAGCTTGACTCATTAATTTTTCATTTTCTTTCTGAAAAAGTTTCATATCTTCCTTTGCCGTTTCAGCTTTTTGCAAAGCATCTTCAATAGACTTTTCACGGTCTTTTATCATTCCTAAAATTGGACCCCATGCAAATTTCTTTAATAAGAAAAATACTATTAAGAATGTGGTGGTCATCCAAAAAATTAAACCAATGCCGGGTGTAACTAATTCCATTTTATTGCAATTTTAAATTTTAAATTATAGATTATAAATTTTGCTTAAATGAATATAAATGAAACTGATTTAACATTTATAATTTTATCATTTAGCATTTTTTTAAAAACTACGACACAACCAACCGTTGTCGTCGTAGTTTTTTTTTGCGTTGTAAATTGATTAGATAAATAAAATCAATAAACAAACAACGATTGCGAAGAAGGCAGCACCTTCAACAAGAGCAGCAGCTACAATCATGTTTGAGCGGATGTCGCCCAAAACTTCTGGTTGGCGTGCAATTGATTCTAATGCAGAACCACCAATACGGCCAATGCCCATACCAGCTCCTACAGCAGCTAATCCAGCACCAATACCAGCACCAGCTTTAGCTATTGCCATGTTTCCTGCTTCTTGTAATAACATTAAAGTTGTCATTTTGTAATTAATTAAGGGGTTTATATAAAATTGTAATGTTTAAATTTATGGTTAAAATCTTTTTCTCAATTCTTAGATAATTTATTAATGTTTTTCATCATGATGCGCATGCTCTTCAATAGCAGAACCAAAATATAAAGATGCTAGCAATGTAAATACGTATGCTTGAAGAAAAGCTACTAATAGTTCTAAGAAATTCATGAAGATGGTAAAAGCTACTGAAGCTATACTTACGCCGTAACCAACTCCTGCGCTCATCTCACCAAAGATAAAAATCAAACTAAAGAATGCTAATGCAATAATGTGACCTGCTGTGATATTCGCAAACAAACGCAAACACAATACCAAGGGCTTGCTTACTACACCTATTAATTCAATGATTGGCATTAAAGGCACCGGAAACTTTAACCACCATGGAACGCCTGGGGTATTTATTATATGAATCCAATATGCCTTATTACCTGAAAAGGTTGTTATTGCAAATACCATAAGTGCCAACACCATTGTTATGGCAATATTTCCTGTAACATTTGCCCCGCCGGGTAAAATAGGAATTAAACCCATGAGATTATTTATAAAAATAAAAAAGAATATGGTAAGTAAAAATGGTAAATACCTTTCATACTTAGGCCCAATTGAAGGCTTTGCAACTTCGTCTCGTAAAAAAACTATTAATGGCTCAACAAATGATTGTAAACCAGTTGGAGCTTGTCCAACTCTTTTGGTATAAGTTTTAGCAACCGACAAAAAGATTGCACACATAATGATAAGACTAATAAGCAATGCAAAAACATTTTTTGTAACGGAAATGTCAAGGACCTTGTCACCAGAGGCAACATCAATAATATGGTTATGTACCATTTTTAATCCTTCATACTCTTGTTTTTGGTGAGTTTCATGATTCACAAAATTACCTGAAGAAAAAATCATCCAACCTTGAACGGGATGCTTAACAATGCAAGGCAAAGGTAAGGTAATATGACGTTCATGTTCGGTACCACTGCCAAGTGTCATTATATGCCACTCATGAGAATCTGAAACATGCTCAATAATTAATTCTCCAGCATTGAATTTTTTCTTAACGTGTGAAGCAACTTCTGAGTTATGCTCTTGTTCGTTAGCAAATATAGGAGAAGCAACTAAAAAAAGTGCTAGAAAAGTAAGCTGTAAAAATTTAGTAAATGTGTGCATCATACAATCAAAAAAGAAATTACCGTTTTAAATTTGGCGCAAAAGTAGAAATTAAAAGCAATAAACGAAATAAGATTTTATGAATTATACTAATTCAACCATTTCACTTAAATTTTTCAAAATCAATTTATTGGCTATTATTTTAGATGCTTTATTAATTTGTTGCTTCAAGTAAAACAAACAAAAAAGCTTCCATTCTGTTTGTTTTTAATAATTTCGCACGATTTATAAAATGGAAAATACTATTACTGATAAGATTTTAACTCCTAAAGATTTTGTAACTGACCAAGAGGTGCGTTGGTGTCCTGGTTGTGGAGATTATTCAATATTAAAACAAGTTCAAACAGTACTGCCTGAGCTTGGCTTAAAACGTGAGGAAATTGTTTTTATTTCGGGTATTGGCTGTTCTTCTAGGTTTCCTTATTATATGGAAACGTATGGTATGCATAGCATACATGGCCGAGCTACCGCTATTGCTAGTGGACTAAAGGCAACAAGACCAGAACTTAGCATATGGATTGTTACAGGTGATGGGGATTCTTTGTCGATTGGAGGCAATCATTTAATTCATTTACTGAGAAGAAATTTTGATGTAAATATTTTATTGTTTAACAACGAAATTTACGGGTTAACAAAGGGACAATATTCGCCTACCTCGCATGAAGGGCAAGTAACTAAAAGTACCCCATTAGGTGCAATTGACCACCCCTTTAACCCTATAAGCTTAGCATTAGGAGCAAACTCAACATTTGTTGCACGCTCAATGGACCGTGACCCAATTCATATGCGTGAAATGCTTAAAAGAACGCATGCTCATAAAGGAACATCGCTATTAGAGATTTACCAAAATTGTAATGTTTTTAACGATGGTGCTTTTGAGGTATTCACAGAAAAGGCTACTAAAAAACAGAATACTTTAATCATGGAGCAAGGAAAGCCTCTGGTTTATGGGGTAGATAATTATAAAGGTATTTTATTAGACGGCTTAACTCCGAGAATTGTAAATACAAATGATGTATCATTGAATGATTTATGGATACATGATGAAAAAGATGGAACTAAGGCTTATTTATTATCAAAATTTTTTGAAGACCCTTCTGCAGACAAAGCATTCCCGAGACCATTTGGTGTATTTTATACAAAAGATACATCTTGCTACGAAGATGATTTAATTGCTCAGATTAACGAGGTAACGAATTTGAAAGGTCATGGAGACTTAAACAAATTGATAAGTGGAAAAGATACTTGGGAAATTATTTAACTATATACTGATAGGTTTTAATTTTGTTCAAAAGAATTATTTCTACAACTCTACTATTATTTTAACTCATGAAATTTAAATTTCAAATTTTCTGTGCAACCGCTTTAGTATTTTTTTTATCAGCTTGTTCAAATAAAAAAAAAGTAGATTCAATATTTTATAATGCGAAAGTATATACAGTTGACTCTATAAATTCTGTAGCCGAGGCCATTGCAATATTAAACGGTAAAATTGAATTTGTTGGCACTAATAAAGACGTATTAGAAAATTTTGAAAGTGAGGTAAAAGTAAACTTGAAAAAACAATTCATTTACCCTGGACTTAATGATGCGCATTGTCATTTTGTTGGCTATGCAGGCGATATGTATAAGTGCCAGTTAACCGGTACAAAGTCGTTTGATGAAATAATAAAGATAATTACAGATTACGATAATATAAATAAATTAAACTTTATATACGGTCGTGGCTGGGACCAAAATGATTGGGAGGTAAGACAATTCCCCAATAACAATAAATTAAACGTTGCCTTTAGTAACAAACCTGTACTCTTAAAAAGAATTGATGGTCATGCAGTATTGGTAAATGAATATCTATTAAACCTTGCAAAAGATGTTTTAAAACCTTATTTAAACACATCCTACATAGAAATCAAAAATGGAAAAATGACGGGTATTCTATTTGATAATGCTATGGATGCGGTGGAGAAATTACTACCTAAAATTTCTACTTCCGTATTAACTGAAAATATTATTAAAGCCGAAAAAGAATCCTTTTCATTAGGGTTAACATCTCTTTCTGATGCAAGTCTTAATTATGATGAGGTACTATTAATTGACTCATTGCAAAAAAGTGGCATTTTAAAAATTAGAATAAACGCAATGGTTTTATCTGCTGAGAAAAACCTAGAGTACTTTGAAAAAAATAAGTTTGAGAATACTGCTAATTTAAGGGTTGGCTCCATTAAAATATATGCTGATGGAGCGCTAGGAAGCAGAGGAGCTTGTATGAAAAAACCTTATACTGACGATAAAAAAAATTACGGAAAAATAAATGTTAGTTTTCAAAGGTTAGATAGTATCATGAATTGGGCTATCAAAAATAAATATCAAGTATGCACACACGCAATTGGAGATAGCACAAATTCTGTAGCACTAAAAATGTATGCTAAACATTTAGCCAACAATAAAAATCTGCGATGGAGGATTGAACATGCACAAGTAGTTGACAAGAAAGACCTTCATCTATTTAATACTAATAATATAATTGCATCAGTTCAACCCACGCATGCTACCAGCGATATGTATTGGGCAGAAGAAAGATTAGGAAAAGAAAGAATTAAAGATGCTTATGCTTATGGTACTTTAGAAAAAGCAGGAATTCGGTTGGCTTTGGGTACCGATTTTCCGGTTGAATATTTAAATCCGCTTTATACTTTTTATGCCGCAGTATCTAGGCAAGATGCAAAGGGCTATCCTAAAAATGGTTTTCAAAGTGCAGACAAATTATCAAGGATTAAGGCTTTGCGAGGCATGACAATAGATGGTGCATACGCCTCGTTTGAAGAAAATCAAAAAGGAAGTATTGAAGTAGGAAAATATGCTGATTTTATTGTAGCCAATTTTGATTTGATAAATGATTCACTTCTTAAAATTAGGAATAATAAAATTACAAGCACTTTTGTTTCAGGTAAAAAAGTATTCTAATAACTACCTTATATCTCAAATTAATTAATGACTAAAGTCATTTTATAATAATTCTGATTGCTGTTTTTTTGTAATTGAAATATTCGAAAACAGATGGCAAAAATTTTAGTGGACTCAAGTCTAACAATTGATAATATAAACTTTCAATTTACCGCATTGTATAAGTACTTACGATTAGGATTTTTTAAGGAGTCTCACTCTAAAGGAAAGTCTAGTTTAAAAAATAAAATTCTAATTGGAGAAACAAAGCTTAGTCACTTACAGCATAAAGTTTTTTCAGGTGATTTGGAATTCGATGATACAACAACGGTTTGGGAGCTTGAAAATTTGTTTGAAAAAACATTTGGTTTACATGTTCAAATATTTAGAAAGTCGGGTAATATTTGGTTAGAAACAACAGCAACAGACAATTGGACTTTGAAACAACAGAACGAAACTGGACAGTTTTTAGATGAAGATTTGAAAATTGATAGAGAAAGCCCTGATGAACATGATATGTACTAAGCTTATAAAAAAATATTTTCTCTATTTCAAGACATTAACTGAACCTTGGTAGAAATACTTCACTCCTCTATCATCAAAACAAGTTAATGTCCAATTGTATAATCCTGCAATTACCTGATTATTAATTTTACCATCCCAGCCCTTATTTGGGTTTGTGATTACGGCTATTTTAGCACCCCATCTATCAAATAGCTCCATCAAATAATTTTTCACATCTAAGTGATATGTAGTTGGCTTAAAATAATTATTCAACGTATCGGAATTATTAGGTGTAAAGGCATTCGGAATATAAAATGAAAACCCTCCAGAAACATAAATTTCTTTGGTTAAACTATCTGAACATCCAAAATTATTAATACCTACTAATGTTACTGAGTGCAAACCAGTATCAGGCATTGTTATGCTGATAGCCTTTTCACCTATGTTATTTATTTCATAATCATTGCATGTCCAATAAATACTATCTACAAATTGAGATGTAGAATAAAAAGAAACGAATGGAGTAGATTCATTAATTAATAAGCTATCAGGAGTATACGAGAATGAAATTTCAGGAAGGTTGCTTACGGTTATATTGTTAAATTTTGCAGTATCAATACAACCATTGCTTGACTCAGCAACTAAAGTAACATTATAATTACCAGGCTGAGAATAAGTATATATAGGAGATGTGGCATTTATTGGAGATGTATTATTAAAGAACCAATTATAAGAATTAGCAAATGAACTTTCATTCAAACAAACTAAATCAAAAGGAACACAACCAACTGAATCCATTACAGAAAATTTAGCAATTGGTTTTTTTTGAGATACAACATTTACACTTGGATTATGGTGAATACCACAAGTATCCCAAACATCAATACTATAAACGCCAGTATTACTAACAGTTATAGAATTAGCTGTAGATTGATTACTCCAAACAAAAGGAAAAGATGTATTCACCATTAATGAAACCGAATCTCCTTCACAAAATGTTGTTGAACCAGATGTAATAATACTTGGGGTAGCTGGAAGAGGATTTGCAATAACAGCAATTACGTTTGACATAGATGAGGTGCATCCATTGGTGTCGGTTACCGTAACAAAATAATTATTAGTTGTATTTACAAATACACTATCAACAGTACTTGATGCCGTTGCATTTGGATACCATTGATAAATTGGATTGAATACATTTGACTGTATTATTAATTCAACACTATCGTTTAAACATATATTGGTATTGTCAAGAGCAATTAGTGAAGGTTGAGTTGGCAAAGGTAAAACTTGTACAGACAAGGGTAACGAATTATTAGATATACAGCCATTTGAATCTATAATTGCAACTGTATAATTCCCTGAATTACTTACCGAGATTGGATTACTAAAATCGCCATTAGACCATATATAAGAAAAGGAAGTATCAGTTGACAAAATTGTATTGTCACCTAAACAAAATGTTAGCGGAGCTTGAGCAACAATGCTAGGTGTTGGAGGCAAATTATTAACAGTAACAACTGCAAAAGCAGTATCAGAACATGAATTTGTATTTCCAATAATTGTGTAGGTAGTTGTTGAAATAGGATTTGCTATAACAGAATTACCAGCATTACTGCTTAGGCCAGAACTCGGTGTCCAAGTATAATTTGTTGCTCCTGTTGCAATTAGGTTAGCATTATTTCCAACACAAATAGTAGCATTATTTACCAATACATTTATTGATTGTAATACGGTAACTGTAGAGTTAATTGTATCACTGCAACCATTTGTTGTGCCAATAACAAAATAATTAGTCGTTAATGTTGGTGAGGCAATTACCGTTGCACTGTTTAGATTATTCAATGAACTATTAGGAATCCAATTATAAGTATTAGCACCACTTGCATTTAAGGTTGCTGTAAACCCTGGACAAATAGTAGGGGAATTAACAGTTAATGCAGGTATTTGGTTGACTATGACATTAGCTGTATCACTACCATAACAACCGCTTGTATTTTCTGTAACTGTATAGGTTGTATTAGTTGATGGAAATGCTGCGACTGTGCTGCCAGAAGTATCGCTTAATGAACTTATTGGAACCCAACTAAAACTTGTTGCTGTGCTATTTGTTATCAGATTTATTGAATCGCCATTGCAAATTGTACCGCCATTAACTACTACTGGTAAAGGGTTTATTACACTTATACTAACAGGATTTATTGCAGTTGGGCATACAGGATTAGTGCCTAATGGATATGATGTGTAAGTATAAGTACCACTTGTATTTTGAATTGGGTTAAACGTACCTAAAGAATTTCCGTTTAATATGCTAGGACCAGCCCACGTTCCATTATTTAGAATAACATTTGGTAAGGTGTCAAATAAATTTAATGACGTTGCATTTTGGCAAATTGTTCCTAAGTTAATTAATGGGTATGTAGGAGGAATATTATGACAATTTTGAATTAACAAATCATCCATACTTAAATCATTTCCATTCCCTCCTCCAACATTTGTGTAAATCATTAGCTTTATAGAGCCTGTATTGGTTGTAAATACTGGGGATAAGTAATTGGTCCAATTTGTATAATATGCAATGTTTATATTTGGTAAATCCTGCAAAACTACATTGTTAGAATCTACTACTTTTATTCTTAGTTTGCATTGTACACCAGGAAAAGTGGTAGTAAACCAAGCACTAATTTTTGTAGATACATTTGGACATAGTGGAATTACGCGTTCAAAAACCTTTGTACCGGCTGGACAGCCACCTACTGCATTCGAGTCTTTAAAATTTAGGTAAAGCGATTTGTTTCCGGTATGATGTGCCCAAGCGGCAGGAGTAGTTCCATAAGTAGTACCCGGAATAATATAAGGGCTTGGAGTATTCGTTTCAAAGCTATCATATAGAATGGTTCGCCATGTGCACTGGCCGTTTGTAATAATGCTAATTAGTAAAGAAATAGCAAGCGCGAAACAATATCTAATACTTTTATTAATCATTAGTTGGTAAAATATTCTTTGACCTGAGCCTTGCTTAAAGTTTATGATGTTAAATGTTTACTTTTCATTTAAATGTACACTAATTTTTCATATTTTGAAGTTTACCTTCATTAATTAAAAATATTTTACCCTCTTTAATTTCAACTAATTTTTCTTCTTTAAAATCGCTCAATGTTCTTATTAAAGATTCTGTTGCAGTGCCAACAATGTTTGCTAAGTCATCACGTGAAATAGCCATACTAAATGTTTTCTCTTCTTGTTTACTAAATTTATCTTGCAAAAGTAAAAGTGCTTCCGCCACCCTTTTTCTTAATGAACTGTAAGCTAAATCTAAAAGGTGTTCTTGATGTTCAATTACATTATTAGATAAAATATGAATGAATTTTTTTGCAACAGTTTGATTATTGTAAACCAAATTAAAAAAGTCTTCTTTAGGTATAAAAATCACTATCGAATTTTCAAGAGTTTGAGCACTCTCAGAATAGTCTTTGTTTTCTAATAGCGATAAATAACCAAAAAAATCACCTTCTTTTAGAAGTTGGGTAATTAATTCTTTTCCGTCGGTATTTTCCTTAAAAATTTTTGCCTTGCCACTTTGCAAATAATATATCCCCTTTGGAAAACTACCTTGTTTGTAGATGTTCTCTTTCTTCTTATAGGATATTGTTTTTTGCTCCTTTGTAAATTTAGTCAATGCATCCTGCCCTCCTAAATCACTAATAAAGCTTTGCAATCCGGAAAAATCTTTATCATAGCTTTTTTTTATTGAAGCAACTTTTTTTAATCTACTTTCAACAGCATTGAGAAGTTCAATTTTTTCAAAAGGCTTTGTAATATAATCATCAGCGCCCATCTCCATACCTTTCCTTAATTCACTTCTTTCAGTTTTAGCCGTTAAAAAAATAAAAGGGATGTTTTGTGTTTCTTCATTTTTACTAAGTAAATGAAGAACACCATAACCATCTAGTACCGGCATCATAATGTCGCAAACAATTAAATCTGGTTTTTCTTTATTTACTGATTCAATTCCCTTTTTTCCATCTGAGGCAGTGCTCACTTTATAGCCAGCCATTTCAAGAATTTCTGCAATGTTTTCTCTAACATCGGTATTGTCTTCAATAAGTAATATATGATTCATAATTTTATTAAATAAAAATTCTTTTACTAAGAATGATTAATCTTAGAGGTGATGTCAAATTTAAATATTCATCTTAGAATAGCAATGTCTATTTTAATTTTACTAAATCTATTAAAACAACGTTTTAATTCTAAAATTTAGTTTTATGTTTATGATTTTATCATACAAAGCCTGCTATTGATTCAATTTCAACAACTACATTAGTAAAAAATCGCGCAAATCTATGTAGAAGTTAATTTCTTAAAAATAGGATTCATCGAATAAATATTAGTGACAATATATTAATAATTAAGATGATTGACTATAATAAACTTTTTTTTAGTAGAATATAATTAAATTTAATTTCACATTTTGGCATTTGTAATAAATTAGAAATGATATTAAAACTAGTCTTTTTCATAGCCTTATTCAATTTCGAAACTAAACTTTTGAATATAATTCACCAGATTTGTAACTCAAAAAAATATTAAATTGTTACTTAAAATTCACCCCGATAATCCTGATGAAAGAAATTTACAGAAAGTTGTAGATTGTCTTAAAAATGGAGGAATTGTAATTTGCCCTACCGATACAGTATATACGCTGTGTTGCGATATTTATAAACCAAAAAGTATTGATAGAATTTGTAAGATAAAGAAGATAAAAATTGAAAAAGCCAACTTTTCATTTATTTGTTCTGATTTAAGCCATTTGTCAGACTTCACCAAACATGTTGAAACTTCAATATTTAAAGTGATGCGGAAGGCTTTGCCAGGTCCATTTACCTTTATTTTGGAAGCCAGTAAAAATGTTCCTAAATTATTTCAAAGTAATAAAAAGACTGTAGGAATTAGAATCCCAAATAACAATATATGTATAGAAATAGTGAGGCAATTGGAAAATCCAATTATGAGTACTTCAATTTATGATGATGATGATGTAATTGAATATAGCACAGACCCAGAGTTGATTCATGAAAAATATAAAGACATTGTAGATATTATTATTGATGGCGGATATGGAAATAATGTTCCTTCAACTATTCTTGATTGTACTAATGGTGAAATTGAAATAATTCGGCAAGGGTTAGGTAAGCTAGAAGAGGTGATTTAATAATAAGGTCTTATTAGAACGTAATACAACCATAGTGCCTTTTTTATGAATTAATTACCTTGATTAAAAATCATTTGAAGGTAAAATTTCACTTATACATATTGATTCACTTCATTACAATAAGTGATTTTTCTCAGATTTCATTTTTGAATGTATTGTCATTTTTGCAATCCAATGAATACTCCAAATAACTTTATCAAAAAATATAACGTAGCTGGTCCACGCTATACTAGTTATCCAACTATACCATACTGGAATAACATACCACCTACAGAAGAGGAATGGAAAATAAATGTCAGAAAATCTTTTGATGAATCAAATCTTGAAACTGGAATTTCATTGTATATTCATTTACCATTTTGCGAAAGCCTATGCACGTATTGCGGTTGCAATACAAGAATTACTGTAAACCACAATGTGGAAGAAGTTTATATTAATGCAATACTCAAAGAGTGGGAGTTATATGTTTCTCTTTTTGGCAATGAACCAATCATAAGGGAATTACATTTAGGAGGTGGCACACCTACTTTTTTTTCGCCGCAAAATTTGAAAAGGTTAATTGATGGAATTAAATTGAATTCAATAATTCATAAAGATTATGAGTTTAGTTTTGAAGCACATCCTAATAATACAACAAGCAAACATTTGAAAACATTGTATTCGTTAGGCTTTAGACGTTTAAGCTTAGGAATTCAAGATTTTGATTTACGGGTACAACAAATAGTTAATAGGGTGCAATCATTTGAGAAAGTTCAGTCAATTGTTAGAGAAGCAAGAACGATAGGTTACAATTCTATAAACTTCGATTTAATATACGGATTGCCACTTCAAACAAGGCTGAGTGTAGCTACTACTATTGATTTGGTGAATGAACTAAAGCCAGACCGTATTGCATTTTATAGCTATGCGCATGTACCTTGGCTTAAGCCAGGACAGAGAAAGTTTACAGAAAAGGATTTACCAATTGATGAAGAAAAAAGAGCCTTATATGAAATTGGAAAAACTAGATTTATTGAAAATGGATATCAAGAGGTGGGTATGGACCATTTTGCATTAAAAACTGATACGCTTAATAGAGCTGCAAAAAACGGTACTTTACATAGAAACTTTATGGGTTACACGCATAATAAAACCCAATTGATGATTGGACTAGGTGTGTCGTCAATAAGCGACACATGGTATGCCTTTGCACAGAATGTAAAAACCGTTGAACAATACTATGATTTAATAAATAATAATCAGATTCCTATTTTTAAAGGACATGTTTTGAGTGAAGAAGATTTGATTTTAAGAAAACATATTCTTAATCTAATTTGCAAATTTAAAACAGCATGGCATAATGAAAATGAGCAATGCGAGGCATTATATAATGCTATTGAAAGGTTAGTTGAAATGAAAAAAGATAGATTAATAGAGCTACAACCTTATGAATTAAATATATTAAAACATGCTATTCCGTTTGTAAGAAATGTTTGCATGGCTTTCGACGCAAGGCTTTGGCGAAATATACCACAATCTAAAATTTTTAGTTCGGTGGTTTAACCCAGATTATACGTTAGAAATTCTATCACAACGCAAAACCCCTTCAAAATATGAAGTATATAAATTTTCCTCATGCATCATATATTCAATATGATTTATTCGCAAAAGTTCATATTTTATTAGGCTTTAGCGTTTCACAACGAACCTCTAACGCATAATCTGGGTTTAATTAGTTAATAGCGACAATTTTTTTTTAAGCTATCCAATGTTAACTTAATGTTAAGTAAATTTTAAAATCAACCAATTCTCTTAATATTTGCTTAATAGTCAAGCTATATTTTCGCACCTATAAATAAATGAAATGTCTTTAAATTCAATCTTTCAATTTTTCGTTCCTAAGGATAAGAAATTTTTTCCTCTTTTTGAATCAGCAACCTCCAACGTTGTTAAAATGGCTGAGTTAATGCTAGAAACTGTTTCAACTAAAGATGACGAAAGGAGAGCAGAATTAGTTAAAGAAATTGATAAATTGGAGCATGTTGGTGACCAATTATCACATTCAATTTTTACTGAGTTAAGTAGTAATTTTATCACTCCCTTCGACAGAGAGGATATACACGCATTAACCTCTGCTATTGATGATGTAGCCGATTATATTCATGGTACTTCGAATAGAATTATGATGTATAAAATGACCATTTTTGGAGAGTCTATTGTAAAGCTTTCTGAACTTGTTTTATACTCGGCACAAGAGCTTGACAAGGCGGTAAAAGAATTGAAAAATATAAAAAGTTTACGAAATATTACCGATGCATTGGTGAGAATTAATAGTATTGAAAACCAAGCAGATTATGTCTTTGATAAAGCAGTAGCCGATTTATTTGAATTCGAAAAAGATGCCTTAACAGTAATTAAATACAAAGAAATTCTTTCTGCCCTCGAAACAGCTACTGACAAAGCCGAGGATGCGGCGAATGTTATTGAATCAATAATAGTAAAATACGCATAATCCCAAATGGTATTATTAATCATAATTATTTTCATGGCTTTGGTATTTGATTATATCAATGGTTTTCATGATGCTGCAAACTCTATTGCTACTATTGTTTCAACTAAAGTTCTAACCCCATTTCAAGCAGTACTATGGGCTGCATTTTTTAATGCAATTGTGCTTTTTTTATGCCAACATAAATTATTAGGTTTTGAGTTTAAGGTTGCAGATTCTGTGGCCAAAATTGTAAAAACAGAAGCAATTGATTTATATGTAATCATGGCTGGATTAATTGCAGCTATTTTTTGGAATTTACTTACATGGTGGTTTGGTATTCCATCATCATCATCTCATACACTTATGGGTGGTTTTGCTGGTGCTGCCATTGCCAAAGCAGGCTTTGGAGTTTTAGCTGATGTAAGTAAAATATATACAACGGTAGCATTCATCTTTTTAGCCCCATTAATCGGACTGATACTTTCATACATTATTACAGTCATTATTCTTAATATTTGTCGGAAGGCCAACCCTGCAAAAGCTGAGGCATGGTTCCGAAAATTACAGTTGGTTTCTTCTGCCGCATTTAGTTTAGGGCATGGTAGTAATGATGCACAAAAGGTTATGGGAATTATAGCCGCCGCGCTTTTGGTTTATGCCCATCAAATGAATGCTTCAGGAGGACACTTGCCAGATTGGGCAGTAGTGCAAACGGCTTTAGATTCTCATGGTAAAATGAAAATATCTACAATTCCCGATTGGGTTCAATACGGCTGTTTCCTGGCCATTGCATTAGGAACACTTTCTGGTGGTTGGAGAATTATTAAAACAATGGGAACTAGAATTACTAAAGTTACTCCGCTTGAAGGTGTTAGTGCAGAGTCTGCAGGTGCCATTACATTATACTTAACACAAGCTTTTGGAATACCTGTATCCACAACCCATACTATTACAGGCTCAATTATTGGGGTAGGCTTATCTAAAAGAGTATCAGCAGTGCGCTGGGGAGTTACAGTTAGCTTAATTTGGGCTTGGGTTTTAACCATACCAATATCTGGGTTGTTAGCTGCATTCTGCTACTGGATAACTACTTTATTTACAAGTTAATTTCTAATTTGCTGAATAACCAGCATCATACCAAGTTTTAAATTTTGACAATTCTTCCGTTGTTAAGGAAGTTCCAACCGGCATAGACTTTTTTATATAAACTTCTTTGTAAATTTCACTTATATCTGACTTGATAGTGCTTTCATAATTTGAAGCATCATACAACCATTCACTTGAGTTAGGCTTTCCGCTTGCATGGCAACTTGCACAATTGGTATCAAACCAAGGCTTCATAGTAGCATTTGTAAAGGCTATTTTTGGTGAAGTTGTATTTGTTTTTTTGCAACTAAAACTTAGAGCTAAAAAGCAAATAATAACAACTAAAAAACTAACTGAATTATTTCTGAACACCATATTCTTTTTTGTCCACTAAAAGGTGGGAACTCCAAAATTTTATTTACTATTCTTCTTCTATTTTCCTACGTTGTTTTTCCTTCATAATCAGGCCTAACTCACGTCCGGTTTGTCCTTCTACACTTGTATTTTCTTGCGCCCTTCTTATTAGGTATGGTAACGTTTCCTTCACTGGTCCGTAGGGTAAATATTTTGCTACTTTATAATTATCGCTTGAGAGATTAAAACTTAAGTTATCACTCATTCCAAATAATTGAGAAAAATAAATTCTAGTATCACTATTATCTATCTTGCCTTCTGCCATTAATTTTGTAAGTAATAATGAACTGTCTTCATTGTGTGTTCCTGCACAAATTGAAATATCAGAAACATTTTTTATGCAATACTCTAAGGCAGAGTTATAATCATTATCAGTGTCAACTTTTGTTTCTTGAATAGGTGAAGGGTAACCCATTTTTGCGGCACGCTCCCTTTCCTTTTCCATATAGGCACCTCTCACTAATTTGGCTCCAACTTTATAATTGTTTTTTTTAGCTTTCTCTAACGATGTTTTTAAAAACGAAAGTCTATCTTTTCTGTATAGTTGAAAGGTATTGTATACAATAACATTTTGCTGATTGTATTTTTGCATCATCATATCAGCCAAGTCATCAATAGCTTGTTGTATCCAACTTTCTTCCGCATCTATAAAAATTGGAACACCTGCTTTGGAAGCTGCCGCACAAATTTTATTAACTCTTTCTATGACCCTTAACTTAGAGGCCGTTTCTGAACCGGATAAAGAATTGTTTTTTGTAATCTTTTCTAATAATTGAAAAGGTGCTAAACCTGTTACTTTAAATACACAAAACGGAATGTGGTTGCTTTGCGTAGCCTTTGTAATGGTATTGATTGTTTCTAGCATGGTATTGTCAAAGTCATTATCAGACTCCTTGCCTTCAACAGAATAATCTAGTATTGCACCAATTTTATAGTCGCCTAATTTATTTATTGTTTCTGTACAATCGTCAATATTTTCGCCTCCGCAAAATTGTTTGAATATTGTTTTTTTAACCATCCATTTTATTGGCAAATGAAATTTTAATGCCCATAATGTTAGGTTGCTACCGAGCTTTACCCAAGCTGGTTTGCTTAATAATTTAAAAAGTAAATATGAACGGTTTAAATCGGAATTACTCTTACCTGAAAATGCAATTTTAGTATTGGAAAACGAAACCATAGTTCAAACAAATATTAATGTAACAAACCTAATTCATTTTTTTATTATTTATAATCTCAAAATTAATTTTAAAATATACCACCTTCTTTAAATACCAATGTGCTTATACCAATAAATGGAAATACTGAAATATTAATTTCATTTACATTAGAAATTCTTCTTGCCATAAAACCAGCAGTAATATTGGTGCTGTTCGCTTTATTTATTAAATAGTATGCCTTTAGTTGAACCAAAATTTGTCTTGTCGTTAATCCTTGACTTACATAATTCCCTTCGTCTGCAACGCCAGGATTAACAACTCTATTTATGTATGAATTGTTTACATTTTGACCAAAGCTTATGCCATTTTTATCATATCCAATTAAGGCATAACTAGCAATGCCATTTATTTGTAAATAATTAATTGGTTTAACTTTAAGTACGCCAACTATTTCATAAAAATTAGCACCAAATGGGTGTGCCAGTGGTAAACCATAATTAGTATAATTTTGATTCACGTTTTTATGTGAATAAGTAAAGGGCCTTACATAGTTTAATTCAGCATTTGTATTTACAAAGCATTTACCAAACTTATGGTTTGATTTAGCACCAATTTGAAAACCTTGCTTATTGTCTATCCAACCTTTTCTAGCTCTTACAGCACTTAACAAAAATTCATCTAAAATTACTTGCCCGTAAATTGAGAAGTGATTATTTATTTGCCATAATAAATTAGCGCCAAGTAGTGAGTTGTCTGTTGACCCAAGAGAATATTCTATTGGTCTATAAAACACAAGGGGATTTAGATAATTTATATCGTACCCAAATCCTTTTTCTTTACGACTTTGAAAGATAATAGACTCAAAAAATGAAAGTTGTAATTTTTTTAATACTTGCCACTGTAGGTAGTGGATTGCTCCATATTTATTTTTGAAGTTACTCAATTTTCCATCACTCAATCTTGTATCATAGAAATTTGTAAAAATGGAAGTGTAATGAAATTTCCAAATTTTTGTTTCTATTTTCAGATGCGGATAATTATAGGCATTTGTTCCTAGCAATAAGCTTCTATAACCATTACCTAAAAAGTATCTATCATTAGCTAGGGTAAAACTAAAAATCTTATTTGGCTTAAATTTTAAACCGATATTATTATTCCAAAAATAGTATCTGCCTCCTCCTAAACTATGCGCGTATCCGGCATTGGGCATTATGTTTGTTTTATTGATTACGCTATCAATATAACTCGGAAATTCTCCACTTCCTTGAAAAATTGTAGTATAAAATTCGATTTTATTTTTCCAGCAATTAAGTTTTATTGATGCACCAATTCCAGTATTGGAAATACTTCTCTTTTTATCCGAATCATACGTTAGTAACGCTTCATATAAAGGCATTAAAATTAAGTTGTTTTCTAATTTGTTCTTACCAATATTTAGATGTAAGAATTTGTTGTTTCTTATTTTTTCAAATCCTTTATATTCAGTAAAAGATTCTAAATTGGAAATATTATTTCTTAAAATTGAATCATTGTCTTTACCATAATCTATGGCGTTAATTGGCAAGTCTTGCCCTTGATTGATTTTAAAAGTAACAACCAAAATAATACAAGCTAAAAGTCTGCAATTCATTGTTACAACAATACGTTTTCTATGCCATATTGCAAAAAGTTCTTTTCATTAACTTTATTCAAAATTGAATAAAGCTAATTGTATTGGTTGCTGCATGATGAATTCTACTTTTTTCTAAATAGTAACGAACAAATAGGCTTAATTCTCGATATTTTATTTTCATTTGTATTGAATCAATAATGGGAATTTTAAAAGAATGGAAAGATTAATTGATGCTGATGGTGAAGGATTGAATCCGCAAGAAAAAGAGGTTGAAAGGGTATTGAGACCACTTAATTTTGATGATTTTGCAGGTCAGGATAAAATAGTTGAGAACTTAAAAATATTTGTAAGTGCAGCAAAACAGCGTACCGAAGCATTGGACCATACTTTATTGCACGGCCCTCCAGGGCTAGGCAAAACTACCTTAGCATCAATTGTAGCTAACGAACTTGGTGTAAATATTAAAATTACTAGTGGCCCTGTACTTGACAAACCAGGCGATTTGGCGGGTCTGCTAACAAACTTAGAAACCAATGATGTTTTATTTATTGATGAAATTCATCGGCTAAGCCCTATAGTTGAGGAGTACCTTTATAGTGCCATGGAAGATTACAGAATAGATATAATGATAGATAGTGGCCCGAATGCACGTACTGTTCAAATCACCTTAAATCCATTTACATTAATTGGTGCAACTACGCGTTCTGGATTGCTAACTTCTCCTTTGCGTGCAAGATTTGGTATTAATTCAAGACTTGAGTATTATAATTCAAAATTGCTCACTTCCATTGTTGTTAGGAGCGCTGATATTTTAAAAGTACCAATAGTTGAAGAAGCTGCATTTGAAATTGCAAGAAGAAGCAGAGGTACACCCAGAATAGCCAATGCATTGCTACGACGTACCCGCGATTTTGCGCAAATTAAAGGTAATGGAACAATTACAGTTGATATAGCACAAATGGCCTTAAATGCATTGAATGTTGATAAAAATGGGTTGGATGAGATGGACATAAGGATACTCAATACCATGATAGATAAATTTAAAGGTGGGCCAGTTGGGTTAACTACTATTGCAACTGCGGTGAGTGAAGAGGCAGAAACAATTGAGGAGGTTTATGAACCTTTTCTAATTCAAGAAGGTTACTTAATGAGAACACCAAGAGGACGTGAAGCAACAGAATTGGCTTATAAACACCTCGGAAAGGCTAACTATATCAATAGAAGTGGCGGGCTTTTTTAAACCGATTTATGTTTGAATTTACTAATCACAAGTTGAATTAAATATGCTGCTGGTATTAGTAGCACAACATCGGCATGTAAAAAGTACCTTACTTCAATATTTCTGAACATGGCACCAGTGCCTGCACACAATGCTAAATAAAGGAGAAGAAAATATAAGAGAGAAAATCTACCAAAATTTTTATTCGCTTTATTTTTCAAAATTAAAACTGTACCAATAATACCAATGAGAATTAGCAGGGTTCGGTAGTAAAATAAAAATGAAGCTAGCTTTCTTATACTACTTTTAGTATCGTACAATGAATTTTTTAAAATTGCTTTTTTCAAGTTTAGAATTGGAAGTTTTATATAAAAAAGGAAAGGTTGATTTTTAATTTGTTTTTCTCTAAGATCATTAAAAATATATATCATTGAGTCTCTAACATTTTTATTAGGAGGTAAATATTTTCCTTGCCAAAAGCCTTTCCATTGGCTGAATGAACAGCTTCTATTTTTAGCCATGTAAAATGCGTTTTGAAGACTTACACTATCTTCTTTAGTCCCAATAAAATATTTAGGAAAGTCAACATTTTTATTATTTAATATTTGGCTAAATTGAGGCTCCCAATCTACTTGAGCAGAATAAATAAATGAAGTGTAAGCTAATACTTCACCGTCCCAATTTGGTGCACCTCTAAGATCTTGAAGTAGAATAAATTTACCTTGTGAAAAATAATTTCTAGCTGGCCAAACTCCAAAAACCAATAAAATAGTTATACTATAAATAAGTCCTTGTTTAAATTTAATTTTCCAATTAATAGTTTCTATAGCTAAAACCATGGCATATACGGGAAATAGAATTCCTAACTGTGGTCTAACTAAAGTGCCAATTGCTATGAAAAAAGCACACCAAAATATATTGGATTTATTTAAATTTTTATTAATGAAAAACCACAATGAGATTAGCATTAAATTTAAGCTCAAAATTTCTGAATATGCTACCGGATTCCAAACAATAGCAAAAGGATAAAAGACAAAAAGCCAAGCTGCTATAGCTGCAATTCGGATATCACTAAAAACCTTTTTAGTAATTATGTATACTAAATACACACTAAAAACATCGATAAATATTTGAGTGTAACCAACAACTTTAAATGAAAAAAACCAGTCTTTTCCACATAATAAATAAAATAGACCTAAGAAAAATGAATAACCGGGCATCCTTACAAAACCTCCAAACTCAGACTCTGGTGAGGATGTATATGTTCCTGTATAGTACCAATTGTGAAATGAAAGTGCCCATGTTCCTGTATCTCCTTGATAAAAGAAATTATCTAATCCATAATAATGTTTGGCAATGAAAAGTGTAAAAACTAGTCTTACGAGCAGTCCAACCAAAAGAATTAGAAAAATATTTGAAAAATTTATTTTCTTTAGAAACATTATTTTAAAAATAAATTAAAAATATTCAATTGGAGTGCATATACCATTTTCACAGGTATAGCATTTTAACTTGTCTTTGAAAACCGCAGGTTTGTAAATAGACTTATTTAAAAGCATCCTAACGCACTCTTGAATGCCTTCAATAATTGAAGGATGTGGATAAATCATGTGGGCTAATTCATCAATACCTTTACCCATGTAAATTAATAATTGAACAGCTTGAATTGCACTACTTGCATGTTCCCCAATTGCTCTCATTCCTAATATTTTCATTTCGGAATCATTACTAACAATTATTTTGAAGAACCCTTTTGTTTTGCGCATAGCAATAGCACGAGCTATACAACTGTAATCTATTTTTGCAATCTTCACTGAGATTCCTTTTGCTGATGCCTCTTGTTCACTCATTCCAACTACCGCTACTTCAGGATTTAAAAACATTATTGTACATAAGTTTCTATATTTTAATGTATCTATGTAACCACCAAACATTTTTCTTACAGCATGCCTTGCCTCGCGTTCACCAACTGTAACCAAACTCATTTCTGCAGTTAAGTCTCCGGCCACAAAAATATTTGCAACAGTGGTTTGTGTATCAAAATCTTTGATACTTCCTCTTTCAGTAAGTTCAACTTCGGCTGCTTCGATACCAATATTTTTTACATTTGGTTCGCGTCCAACAGAAACCAATGCTTTTTGAACATGTAATATTTCTGTCTTACCATCCGTATATTTTAATTCATATTCAACTTTGCCATCTTTAATTTCCATCCTAACTAAAGAAGAATTTTTGTGTATAGTTACTCCATTTGCCTCTAGATTTTCTGTAACCATCTTTGCAACATCTTCATCCTCGAAAGGCAATATACGGTCACCTTTATCAATTAAAAAAACTTTTGTTTTTCCAATGTTAGAGAATATAGTTGCAAACTCACAACCAATTACACCAGCACCTAAAATCACCAAACTTTCCGGAAACTCTTGCCAATTGCCAATTCCATTACTAGTAACAATAATATTTTCATCAATTGGTATACTCGGCAAATATCTTGGACTGCTGCCTGTTGCTAATAATATAAAGTCTGTTTCAACAATTTTATCACCCTTTGCCTTATAAATCTTTACATGATTTTTGTCAATCATTTCAGCCGTCCCTTTCTCATAATGTAAATGTTTATTTAAAGTTTGGGATTGCAGCAGACTCATGTGCAATGTCATCTGTAGTTTCCTATCGAAAATAGCACCATTTACATCCTCCATCATTTCCTCAAATGTAACACCTTCAAAATGTTCTTTTTCGGCATCACGTCTAACCATTACCTTTTGAGAAAATTCCCACATTGCTTTACTCCAGAGTGCACCATTATAAATTCCAGCTCCACCAATTTTATCCTTTTCAACAATAAGTACTTTTTTGCCAAAATCTATTGCACGCATTGCACCTGCATATCCGCTGGGACCACCACCAATAACTACCAAATCATACTTCTCAATTTCGCCATCGGAGGCCTTAGTATTTTTCATTATTTTTTAATTTGCAATCTGTTTTATTAGTAATTGTTTGGTATCTAATTATTTATTTTCCTTAACAAAGTAATTCAAAAAACCCGCTATAATCATAGCCATTCCTCCAATAACTAAAGCGTAAATACTTTGACTTTCAAAAACATTTTTTACAAAAAATCCCAAAATGGCTGCTGCAACTATTTGAGGAATAACAATAAAAAAGTTAAATACTCCCATGTAGAAGCCCATTTTATTTGGAGGTAATGCGTTAGCTAAAATAGCATAAGGCATGGTAAGAGTAGAAGCCCAAGCCAACCCAACACCTAGCATTGGTAATAACAACATATTTTTATCATGAATAAAAAACAATGATATAAGTCCTATTCCCCCAACAATTAAAGATATCATGTGCGTATATTTTTTTCCAATTTTAGTAGCAAGAACCGGCAACATAAAGGCTACAAGAGCAGAAACGCCATTATAAACCATGAACATCACACCTACCCAATCACCGGCATCTTGAAATATTTTTGAAGTTGTATCAGTGGTGCCAAATGCATTTTGTGCAACACTTGATGTTGTATATATCCACATAGAAAACAATGCTAACCATGTAAAAAATTGAACTAATGCTAACTGCAACATTATTTTAGGCATTTTAAAAACACCTTGAACAATTTCAATAATGCCATGAAATACACCACTTGATTTTAATTTTTCTTGCTCCCATTTTGCAATATCCTCAGGAGGAAATTCATCAGTTGTTAATACTGTCCATAAAACAGATGCTAAAAAAACGATTGCGCCAATAAAAAAAGAATATTTAACCGAGTCCGGAATAATTCCTTCGGCCGCTGTATTGCTAAAACCCAACACATTTGTAAAGAAAAAAGGTAGTAGTGAAGCTATTACGGCACCAACACCAATAAAAAATGTTTGCATTGCATACCCTGTTGTTTGTTGCTCGGCAGGAAGTTTGTCGCCTACGAAAGCTCTGAATGGTTCCATGCTAATATTAATAGATGCATCTAATACCCAAAGCAAGGTAGCAGCAACCCATAAACTTGGAGAGTTGGGCATTGCAAACAATGCTAAGGAAGAGAACAATGCTCCCATAAAAAAGAATGGTCGTCTACGGCCCCATCTAGGATGCCAAGTTCTATCACTTAAATAACCGATGATTGGTTGAACAAGAAATCCTGTAATTGGCGCAGCAATCCATAATATAGGAATATCATCAATTTTAGCACCCAATGTTTGAAAGATTCTGCTGACATTTGCATTTTGTAATGCAAATCCAAATTGAATTCCTAAGAATCCAAAACTCATATTAAATATTTGCCAAAAATTAAGTTTTGCTCCTTTCTCCATTTTAAAATATGGTTTCTTTAAATTTAAGTTATTATATAATGTTTACTTCTCTTTCTAAGGTTACCTTAAATTTTTCTTGTACAGATTTGATGATTTCGGTTGACAAGTTATAAATTTCTTGACCATTAGCATTGCCATTGTTAACTAGAACAAGTGCTTGTTTATTATGTACCCCACAGTTGCCAATTTGCTTTCCTTTCCAACCACATTGCTCAATAAGCCAACCTGCTGCTAATTTTACTTGATTGGCATTTAACTTATAACTAACAATTGTTGGGTATATTTCCTTTAATTCATTAAGCAAAGCAATTTCTATAACTGGGTTTTTAAAAAAGCTACCAGCATTACCTATTTCTTTAGGGTTTGGTAGTTTTGAAGTTCTAATTGCAATCACGGCATCACTTACATCTTTTATTGTTGGATTTGTTACTCCCATTTGCTGAAGCTCTTGTTCAATGGCTCCATATGAAGTATTCAATACTTGTTTTTTTGAAAGAATAAATGTTACATTTAAAATGAGGTAGTTGTTTTTTGCTTCGTTTTTAAATATGCTATCACGGTAGCCAAAATTACATTGTTTGTTATCAAAAATTTCAATCGTTTTTTTTTTTAAATTATATGCCTCTAACGAATGAAAAATATCTTTAATTTCTACACCATAAGCGCCAATATTTTGCATTGGTGCAGCACCAACACTACCTGGAATTAATGATAAATTTTCCATCCCGCATAAATTATTTTCTATGCAATAAAGAACTAATTTATGCCAATCTTCGCCAGCTGCTGCCTTTACTAAAACAGTATCTTCATTTAAATTTTCTTGCGAAATTCCAGTAAGATTATTTTTAATTACCAGCGCATTTACATTCTTCGTAAATAATATATTACTGCCGCCACCCAGAACTAATTTTTCATTTTTTATAAATTCAGTTGAGTCAACCAATTTTTCAAGGTCTTTTAATGAACTAATTTCACAAAAAAGTTTAGCACTTACATCAATACCAAAAGTGTTATTGCCTTTGAGGTTTACATTTTTCTTAATACGCATCTTTTATATTGATATTTTTAATGAATTGCAAATCTAAAAAATTAAGAATATGAAATTTGTTTTTTAAACTCTATGAAAACA
The DNA here is from genome assembly GCA_040383485.1 of Flavobacteriales bacterium. Classification (GTDB taxonomy): domain Bacteria; phylum Bacteroidota; class Bacteroidia; order UBA4408; family UBA4408; genus JBEIDK01. The sequence continues at coordinate 20,851 of JBEIDK010000006.1, read as the reverse complement.
ATTGTAATAATTTTATAAATTTTCAATTAGTGTTTTATATTTGGAATAAAATTTCAATTATGATTAAGAAATATATCATTTTATTATTTGTCCTAAACTCAAGCATAAGTCTTCTTGCTCAAGAGCGATGTGGATATAAAAAAGTATTAGAATACAATGAAATGAAGTATCCAGGTTACAAAAATGCTGTAAATTCTGTATTCAATTCTATTTTAAACCTAACGAATGAAAGGGCTACGCAAGATTCATTTTACACAATTCAAGTTGTGGTGCATGTAGTATATAAAACAGCAGCTCAAAATTTACCTGATTCCGTAATATTTAATCAAATTGATATTTTAAATAAGGATTATTCAAGAATGAATAGCGATACTATTAATCTTAGGGCTGAGTTTTTTCCAATAAGGGCAAAGGATTCAAGAATAAGATTTGAACTTGCTTCAGTTGATCCACAAGGAAATCCAACAAACGGTATTGTTAGAAAGCTAACAACCAAAACTACCTTTTTCAATTTATTAGGTGGCGGAATTGCAGAAGAAGTTAAAAGTTCATCGACTGATGGTAGTGACCCTTGGAATCAAAGTAAATATTTAAATATTTGGGTTTGTAACATGGATTTTTTAGGAACTCCTTTTATACTTGGTTATGCAACGCCTCCAAGCGGTTTGCCTAATTGGGACAGCACTGCAACTTCCGGATTAGCTGATGGCGTGGTTATACAATATGAATTTTTTGGTTCGAACAACCCAACTGCAACTGGTTTAGGATCTTATATAGTTAAAGGTAGAACAGTGACTCATGAAGTAGGTCATTATTTAGGTCTTAGGCATATTTGGGGCGATGGATCAGGCAATGGGGCTTGTGATGGAGATGATGGCATATCAGACACCCCAAGTGCTGATGCTGCATCAGACCAAAATACAGCTTGCAATGTTACTGCTAATACTTGCACCCAACCAACCTTAAATTTGGGAGATTTAAATGACATGACAGAAAACTACATGGACTATTCAGGAGAGCAATGTCAAAACTCATTTACACAAGGCCAAGCAGAATTCATGCATAATGTATTAGTAACAAAAAGAAAAGGAATAACAAAAAACACTACTGATTTAAAACAGCTGAATTCAAATTATGAAATTAATATTTATCCAAATCCAACTACCGATAACATAACAATAGAATTTGATAAGAATGACAAAAATAGAGTTGTGAAAATACTAGATATTTATGGTAAAACGTTATATAGCAGTCAAATTCAAAACAAACTAAGCAATATTAGCTTAGCTGAGTTTTCAAATGGGATTTATTTTGTTCAAATTATGAATGATGAGCTTTTAAACTATACTCAAAAGGTGTGTATAAAAAGATAATAAATTTGGGATTTCAACTCTCTAATATACTCAATTTTACATTAGGTTTGCGCTTGAAATTTTATTGTTTTAATCTTTAATTTCTAAAAATTGAGTAATTCAAATTCTAAACAAGACGCAATATTATTATTGCAAGATGGTACTTACTTTAAAGGCACAGCAATTGGTAAATTAGGGACAACTACAGGCGAAATATGCTTTAATACAGGTATGAGCGGCTATCAGGAAATATTCACAGACCCTTCATATTTTGGTCAGGTTATGGTTATGGCCAATACTCATATTGGTAATTATGGGGTATTAAATGATGATACGGAGAGTAATTCTATTAAAATTTCAGGGTTGGTTTGTAAAAGTTTTAGTAAAGATTTTTCACGAAAAAGAAGTAACGAATCACTATCAAAATATCTTGAAAATGGAAGCTTAGTTGGCATTGAGAATATTGATACTAGGGCGCTGATAGAGCATATTCGAGATAATGGTGCCATGAATTGTATCATCTCATCGGAGATGAATAGAATGGAAGAATTAGAGGCTATTTTAAATAAAGTGCCATCAATGCAGGGCTTGGAATTATCCTCAAAGGTTTCTACTAAAGAGCCTTACTTTGTTGGAGAAAGCAACGCTAAATATAAAGTTGCCGTTCTTGACTTTGGTGTAAAAAAGAGTATTCTTAATTGCATTGCTGATAAAGATTGCTATTTAAAAGTGTTTCCGAATTCGGCAACTGCAAAAGAAATTTTTAGTTTTAATCCTGATGCCTTTTTCTTGTCAAATGGACCTGGTGATCCTGAAGTGATGATATCAGAAACTAATCTTGTGAAAGAATTATTAGCTACCAATAAACCATTATTTGGTATTTGCTTAGGTCATCAATTGCTGGCGCAAGCGCTTGGTTTAAAAACTTTTAAAATGCACAATGGTCATAGAGGAATAAACCATCCAGTAAAAAATTTAATTACTGGTAAATGCGAAATAACTTCGCAAAATCATGGTTTTGCAATAGAGGAAAACAGCTTAAGTAACAATTCAAATGTTGAAGTTACACATAGAAACTTAAACGATAATTCTATTGAAGGAATTCGATTAAAGAACAAATCAGTATTTAGTGTTCAATATCATCCTGAAGCGTCTCCTGGCCCTTTGGACAGTAGGTATTTATTTGATGATTTTGTTAATAGTATAGCTTAAAAATTAATTAGTTTTTTTTGTTAAATAATTCAACCTTATAATCATCTATCCATAGGTTGTTAGCTCCTCGATGCCATATATAAATATCAAAATGGTCATCTTCATCATATGGAAATGGTGTCATGTAATCAAACTCGATATGATTCCAATCTCCTTTTTTCCATTCAAATTTTGAGAAATTAAAAGCTCTATACTTAAGATTATAATTGTTGTGTGGCATACTTATTACCACGTTCGATTCGAAATTTTTAGGATCCTCTTCAGAGTAGTAATTTAATGAAACCCTAATCCATGCATGGTCTTTTTCGTTTGGAACAGCCAATTTATATGGTAATAAATATTTTAATCCAAATTCATCTTTTGGTTTTAGTAAGTAGGAGTTTGGAAAAGAATGGTACTTTTTTAAATCAACATTTTTATACTTATAAATTGTTGATTTTTTAGAACTAAAATTAAGGTAAAGAACTTCTCTCTTTTCATATTCATCAATATTTGTAAAAAATTCAGTTGCTTCAACTGAACGCGTTACCTCCATTAGTTTTCTATCCTCTTCTGTGACCTTTGTCTTCAAAAATATTCTTTTATAATACGGATATGTCATACTATATTCTGGGATAATTCCTACACAATATTGCCAAATTTGAAATATGTTTAATCCAATTAATAAAACAATTACTGAAAAGAAAGTTAGCCTCACCAAAATTTTCTTTTTTAGAATATCGTTAATTAAATAACCAAAAGGTATTGAAAGCACTGCGTATGATTCTACAAAATATCGCATTCCAAAACTGCCACCATTCCACCATGCAGCCCAACTAGAAAGCAGGTAAAAGTTTGCTAAAAAGAAAGCTAGAATAGAAAAATATATGTGAATATTATTTTTATAAAGACGAAAAACTGCAATTATTGGGAATATTATTATTGGCGTATAGATGAACCAACTTTTTTTAAAACTAAATAGTACATTAATAATATGTGGTTTTAAAAAGTCGAATCCTTCAGTATGTTGATAGCTAAAAAATATCCAAGAATTGGTGACAATTTTCCAGTAAATAAGTTGAGGTATAAATGGTATAAAAGCACATAAAATTAAAATTATAATTTGCTTGTAGTTACTTAGTAATAGATTAATTTTAAGTTTTAATGATTCATAATTATAAACATTCCAAAAGAAAGGAATTATTATAATGAGTAATTCGCTTGGCCTAGCCAAAATCATTAATCCCATTACGAAACCTGCAATAGCAATAAATTTTATTTTTTGCTGTTTATGCCACTCAATTGTATAATTAAGCACAATACAATAGCCTGTAAAAAGCATGGCATGAGGTTGTAAATAATCATTGAATGTTTCATGAAAATAATTTGTTCCAAGTACCATAATTATCATAACGATTGAAGTAACCGTTTCGTTGAAAAAATGAAGCAATAGCTTCCTGAAAAAAAATAGGCCAATGAGTATGTAAATAAGCGCACCTATTGCAATGCTGCATTGGTAGGGAAAAGACCAACCATCTGTGTCATAGCCAGAATGCGTTGCCCATAAATGACCGATAGCAAAAAACGGAGACCATAGTATTGCAAAACCAAGGGTATAATTAGGTGTGTAATTACCATTTTCAATCTGATAAGCTTGGTAATAGGTACCTTGAATATTATATTTTTGAAAAATGTTCTCAACCACTTCCTTTTTTTGCATCCTCACATCTTTGTAAATAAAAGTATAAGGTAAATACATGTAATAGGAAAAAACATCCCATTCCAATTCATGTTTAAAGCAATCTTTTTGCTGTCTTGGATTTACAACAAATGATGTGATAATTATTATTACTAATGAAATAGTTGTTACTATTGATTTTGATTTAATAATATTCATTAAGGTCATTTCTTATTTAATAGATAGCTAATTTCAATATAGGTTTCAATTAATGTGTTACTTTCTGTTTCCCAATTTATATTTTTTGAAAGTTGTTGTAAGTTGTTTTTCCATAATTCTATTGGCGCATCCTTGCTAATCATAAAGTTTATTTTACTGGCAATTTCTTCAGCACTGTGATTTTTAATTAAGCAACCTATTTCAGCTTCATTAAAAATTCTTTTAGTTTCAATTAGGGGAGAAGCTAGTATTGGAATCTCTGCACGTATGTAATCGAAAATTTTATTTGGCAAACTTAATTGGTAATTTAAGTTAGTATCCTTGTCTAAAGTAATTCCTATTGATGCACCTTTAGTATATTGCATAAGAATTTTATACGGTTGCTTAGGCAAAAAGTAGACCTTGTTTGTTAGTTGATTATTCTTTACAAATTCTATTAAATTTGGCAAGACGTCACCATCACCAATAATTAACAAAATAGCGTTATCAACAAAAAGCATAGATTCTATAAGCTCTTCGGCACCTCTATCTATATTTATTCCTGCACCTTGTAAGATGATGTATTTTTTGTTATTTAGTTCTATTGGAAACTCAAGGTTTACAGCTTCAAAATCTATTTTCTTTATAGGAACATTTCTAATGACCTTAACAGGAACTTTATATTTATTTTGATAAATTTCAGCAATAGATTTATTTACCGTAAAAACATATTTCAAATTTGGAAAGATTAGCTTCTCTACAAACTCCCAAATGTTTTTTTTTAACTGCGAATTTTGTAATTCAGGAACCTCGGTAAAATATTCGTGAGTATCATAAACTAATTTCTTTCTTTTAATTTTACTTGCTAAATAATTTGGTAATAATGTATCTAAATCGTTTGAGTGAGCAACATCAAATTTTGTAAAAAGTAGGAAAAGAAAAAGCCTAATTTGAAACTCAGCATAGAATAACATTCCACGAGTAAAAAAAAGATTCATTCTTCTTGTATGATAAATTCTGTCAAGAACAGGAATACTATTTTGCAACTTTCTACCGATTAAAGTTACTTCATAACCATTTTCATAAAGAGTATGACAAACTTTATGCACACGCTGATCAGAGCTTAAGTCATTAGTTACTGAAATAATTATTTTTATCTTTTTCAATTCAACATTTAATGCTTTGCAATAATACTTAATGCAATTAGAATTACTATATCTTATTAATTCAAAAAAATGAATTAAAATTGTATTATAATTAATTCATATGAAGCTCAGAATTAAAGGAAATTCAATTCGGTATAGACTTACAAAAACTGAGGTTGCAAATTTTGCAATACACAAGTATTTAGAAGAGAAGGTAGAGTTTGGTGCTAATGAGTTAATTTATGCACTAGAAAGCAAAGATAATGTGAATGAAGTAGCAACTAGTTTTGTGAACAATAAAATTACAATTACAATTCCTCAAAATTTAGCCAATGAGTGGACTAGTATAGAACTAGTAGGTCTTCAGAATGAGTACTTAAATGAAGTTCATAAGAAAATATTTATTTTGGTAGAAAAGGATTTTGTATGTTTAGATAATACTTTTGAAGACCAAAGTGATAATTATCCGCATCCTCAAGGAGAGGAGCATAAGTGTTAAGATGGGCTTTATAGAATAATTATTTTGTGTGGAAAAAAAATGGAAGTTAAATTACAGATAAACTAAATAAGAGATTTCTTAAAATTAATGTTGAATCAGATGAAAGTAAGTTTCGCAATATTATTAGTTTGTTCAATACTTATGTCAGCTTGTAATCAGAAAAACAAATATGAGAAACCTTTTTTTGATGCCCTTGAAACTGTAATAGTTACAGATAGTTTATACATAGAGAACCTTGAGAGTAGAAGTAAATCTGAAAAAGAACATGCTAAGGCAGTGCCCTATTTGAAAATGGCAATATTCGTAAGCAATTATATTTCTAAAGCATACTTTCAAACCAAAAGAGATACTCTAGAAGAGCTAAATTATGCTCTTTTAAACGAAAATCTAAATCAAACCATTGATTCATTCTTTTTTGATAAAAGTAAGGACTTCTTCCCTAATTTTTCGCAAGATTTAAAAACTAAAACAGATATAAAAAAAACTATTTCTAATAGACTTGACTTTGCTAATCAATTAGTGAAAACCCAAAATTATTTGTTAAAATATTTGTCTAGTTGTTCCTACGGAACAGACTGTGGGAATTTTGATAGAGGATATTATACTCAATATTATAATGATACAATATCGAATGACTCAATTATTGTTGCTATACGAAAGAATAATAATTTTGAACAAAAATATCATTCTACAGAATTGTATAATTCGAGTATTTATTTTTCTCAATATGATACCTTACTTAAAAAAGAAACCTTGTTCGATATTATAAATTATAATCCGATAATATACAGTAAGAAGATTCATAAAAAGGATATTAAAAAGTATTATTTTAATTTAGTGAAGCTTACCAAAAATTGGGGTACAAAAATAGATACAATGGGTTTATGGTTAAATTGTAATTCACCACTAAGAAAAGGCTATATTCCTTATTAATACAGTAGGCTAAAATACTAATATGTCAGCAAAAAAAGATAACACCACACGCGGTTCCTCCCCTTCGGGGAGGTTAGGTGGGGCTTCTCCTCAAAACCCTGAAACATTTACAGGTTTAAAGCTTACCAAAATAAAAGATGTTGCAGCTGGTATTCCAGCCGTAATATCAAGTGCTGAGCATGTGTTTGGAGAAATGGGCATTGGGCGTGGATTAAAAGCATTAGCAAACCTCAACCAAAAAGATGGTTACGATTGCCCCGGTTGCGCATGGCCCGACCCGGACGATGAAAGAAGCGGTATTGCCGAATATTGCGAAAATGGCGCAAAGGCCATCGCCGAAGAAGCAACAACAAAAAAACTGACTCCACAATTTTTTGCTGAAAATTCAGTAGCAGAACTTTCTAATTTAGATGACTTTCACATAGGTAAAAAAGGAAGGGTTGCACAACCCATGTACCTTGCGAAAGATGCAACTCACTATACACCCATTTCGTGGGATGCTGCTTTTGATAAGATTGCACATCACCTAAATTCATTGGCTTCTCCAAATGAAGCAGTATTTTATACCAGTGGACGTACTAGTAATGAAGCCGCATTTTTATACCAACTTTTTGTGCGTGAATTTGGTACCAACAACTTACCCGATTGTAGTAATATGTGCCACGAATCGAGCGGTGTAGCATTGAATGAAAGTATTGGTATTGGAAAAGGTTCTGTAACCTTAGAAGATTTTTATAAGGCTGAAGTGATTATGATTTTAGGACAGAATCCGGGAACTAATCACCCACGCATGTTATCGGCTTTACAAAAAGCAAAAGAAAACGGCGCTACAATTATTTCTATCAATCCTTTGCCCGAAACAGGTTTGGTGGCTTTTTCCAATCCTCAAACAATAAAAGGTGCATTGGGAATCAAAGCAAAATTGACCGACATTTTTTTGCAAGTAAAATTGAATGGTGACATGCCTTTGTTGCAAGCAATTGAACTATCGCTTTTAGAAGAAGAAGACAAAAATCCAAATACTATTTTTGATCATGATTTTATTAAAAATAATACGCATGGATATGAAGAGTTGACGCAGCATCTGCGCAAGCAAAAACTTGATGAATTGGTTGCTGCTTGCGGAATTTCAATGTCACAAATTTTGGAAGTAGTAGAGGTGCTGAAACGAAAAAATAAAATTATTGCTTGTTGGGCAATGGGTTTAACACAACATAAAAATGCTGTTGACACCATCAAAGAAGTAGTAAATTTATTGTTGCTGAAAGGTAGTATTGGTAAGCCAGGCGCAGGCACCTGTCCGGTTCGTGGACATAGCAATGTGCAAGGCGACAGAACAATGGGTATTTATGAAAAGCCTTCCGAAGCATTTTTAAACAACATTAAAAAGACATACAATTTTGAGCCGCCACGCAAACATGGTTATGATGTTGTAGAGTGTATACATGCCATGAAAGAAGGCAAGGCAAAAGTGTTTTTTGCCATGGGAGGAAATTTTCTTTCGGCTACACCTGATACAGAATATACTGCAGAAGCATTGCGCAATTGCAAGTTAATTGTGCAAGTGAGTACAAAGTTAAATCGTAGTCATTTAATAACTGGCGAAGAAGCAATCATACTTCCATGCTTAGCACGAAGCGATAAAGACGAAGCAGGATTTATTACTACCGAAAACTCAATGGGAGTAGTGCAAATGAGTAAGGGAAATTTGCGTCCTGTGAGTGATGATTTGTTAAGCGAACCAGCAATTGTGTGCCGCATGGCAAAGGCTATTTTCAAAGATAAATCTAACATTCGCTGGAGTGAATATGAAAAGAATTATGATTTGATTCGTGATGACATTGAGAAAACTATTCCTGGATTTAATGATTACAACAAACGTGTGCGAGTGCCTGGAGGCTTCTATTTACCTAATGCATCACGCGAAGGAAGTTTTAAAAATTCATTGACGGGAAAAGCAACTTTTAATGTTGCCACTTTTGTGCAAACAAAATTAGCTGATGATGAATTGATGATGCAAACTGTGAGAAGCCACGACCAGTTTAATACAACCATCTATGGCTTGAATGATAGGTACCGTGGAATATTTAATGAACGCCGTGTGATTTTCATGAATAAAAAAGACATCGAAAAGCGCGGACTAAAAGCAGGTGATGTGGTTGACTTAATCAATAATTTTGATGGAGTAGAACGTATTGCGCGTAAGTTCATCATTGTAGAATTTAGCATACCTGAGCAATGCACCGCCACGTATTTTCCCGAAACAAATGTGCTGGTGCCTATTAATTCAACAGCAGATAAGAGTAATACGCCAACTAGTAAGATGGTGGTGATAAGGGTTGTTAAGAGTTTAGGAAAATAAAAACGAGTTATGAAAACCATCGTGCTATTAATCTTGATATTATTTTTTTATCAAACAAAAGCTGAAACATTTAGGAGAGGAAATTTAACTGTAGAATCAAAAAAAGATTTACAGCAAATACTTAAAAGCCTTAAACTTGATAATGTTGATTCTATTTTAGTTATGAAAGAATTATGTTCAGGTTGCAGAAGAATTTTAGACAGTTGTAATCCACATCAAAAACTATATGTATTTTGGATAAAGAATGGAGTTGTTAATTTTACAAGCATGAACGATTGCTACGAATATAGTATTAAAGTAATTGATTCTAATCCTTTAAAAACACTTTCTAAATATATCGATTCAATTAAATTGGATTCTACAGAACTCAAATGTGAAAGACTCCACAACACTCGGTATGACATTAGTTATATATCAGGCGATAGTACTTTTGGGTTTTCTTACAACTCTGACTACTTTTTGGATTCAAAATGCAGGGCAAAATCAAAACAGCATCCAACATCCAACTTTATTAAGAACTTAATAATTTTGACAGAGGTAGAACTTCCTTTATTAGAAAAGGAAATAAAAGAAAGAAAGGAATTTGAAAGAATAATTCTTAAACTCCGTTGAGCTTAGTCTCAAAGACTGCGCTCCATTAAACGTCAATTTCCAAATTGACAAAAACAAAATTCCTATTAATTATAAAGAACTTCCACCAAAAATTATTTACCGCATTAAAAATTGTTGCACTGATATATAATTTTAAATAAATCAAACATCATTAGCTGAGCAATTTCTAAAATCAAAAATTAGTTTCCTAGTAGTAGCTATATTTACAATCCAAAAGTTTGTTCAATCTTCATAAGGTTACTACTTCCAGTTACCAATAATTTTTTTTGTGTTACATCCCATAATTCGCACTTTACATTCACAATATTATTGCCTGGCTTAACTACTTTTGCTGTACATTTAATTACATCACCTAAACGTGCTGAGGCGAAATAGTCAATTACTAAATTAATTGTTGTATAAAAATTTGGACGTCCTAAGCTAAATACTGCAATGCCAATTACCTCATCTACAATACCTGCTGTGGCACCGCCATGTAGCATTTGTAAAGGATTGGTCATATCGTTGCGTACCTCTATTTCAAAAGTAACTTCACCATATTCGGCAGCAATTAATTTTCCTGCAATCCATTGTCCGTAAGGTGATAGTCCTTCTTTCATAGTTTTACCAATTTTAGCTTTTAGCATTTGCAGTTGTATATTCTCGCTTTCCATAAAAAAATTATTTGCTTATTTTTTAATTAATTTGGTCACAAATATCATTATTAATAACTAATATCAAACCAGCATATGACACAGGAATTTGAAATAAAAACAGAGTTTATAGAGCTAATAAAATTACTAAAAGCAATTGGAGTGGCAGATACTGGAGGGAATGCGAAAGAATTGGTACGTGAGGGGTTGGTAATGGTTAACGGTAAAGTTGAGTTAAGATTGCGTTGCAAACTTTATCCTTCATTTATAATGGAATTTGAAGATATAAAGGTGCAAATTGTAAAGGAGTAGTTTAATATCTACTCCTTTTTCTTCCCATTTCTATTATTAATGAATTCTTGAATTATCATTATCATCTCACCTGCCTTTGAAGTGCCTATTTTATATCGCATGTTGTCTTTGTCAACTAACTCAATTGCTTCGTCACCATTAGTATAAAACTTAATAGTATTGTTTTTATGAACGTTAAAAACTGGTCTTTGTAAATATACATTTTCAATATCTACTTTTTTGATGTAGTTAATGGTATTCAAATCAATTTTAATTAAGGTTTTAGACCATAACCTTTCTATTACTATATAGTTGTCGTTTATAGTTAGCTTAATGTGCTTTATAAAAATGAGCATTACCGAAAACAACAACACTGCATTACCCATCAAGAAAAATATTTCGCCACTTTTTGGTATTTCTTTGGCGGGGTATGAACCAATTCTGAAGTTACCAATATCAGTATAAACTGGATTCGGATTCTCACTCCAATAGTATGCAACAAAGCAGAATAAAGTTATTATCGTTCTCAAAATAATTGAGAAAAAATTCATTCCTAAATATTGTCTTTCAATAAAATATACAGGCTGTTTCACTTTTTAAAATAATCTTTCTTTCTTTAGTTTAATATTATTTTCCTTTTGCAAATATCTATCAATTAATCTTGGAATTGCATACTTATTCAATTCTTCTAATGGTATTTGTTGTAAATTAAGAAGTGTTGACTTTTTTGAAATAGACTCAACTTCAATCTCAATAAATTTGCAGTAAATATGTCTATGAGTTAGTATATGCTTTATTGGATTTGAAACATTGAGAATTAAGTATTTACTTTTCTGAAAAATGGAAATAAAGTTATCATTTTCAACAAGAGAATAAATGTTTACTTCTTCATTTGTTTCAATAAGCGGAAATTCGAATAAGCCTTCCCATATATCACCATTTCCTCTCTGCTGTATGAATGTATGTTCCTTATGTCTGATAAAAAAATAATTAAAAAATCTTTTCTTAATTTTTAGTTTTTTCTCTTTTACTGGCAAACTACTAACATTTTTTTTATTGAATGCAACACATGTTATCATTAAAGAACATTCATTACAATTAGGAGAAATTGGTACGCATTGCAAAGCACCAAATTCCATTATGGCTTGGTTATACATCCCCGCGTTTTTTTCATCAAACAATCCTTGCGCAATTTCAGTAAAATATTTTTTTGCCTTATTACTATTAATAGCTAATTCAACGCCCAGATATCTTGCTAATACCCTATAAACATTTCCATCCAATACTGCATGAGGCAGATTATATGCAAATGATGAAATTGCAGCTGCAGTGTACTCTCCAATACCTTTTAGTGCTAATATCTCTTCATAAGTATTTGGGAAAACACCATTATATTTTGTTTGAATTTCTTTAGCGGTAAAATGTAAATTTCTTGCTCTTGAATAATAACCTAAACCTTGCCAGAGTTTCAAAACATCATCTAACGAGGCATTTGCTAAATGACTAATTGTTGGATATGTTTCAATAAATTTATAATAATAACTCAAGCCTTGCGCTACGCGAGTTTGTTGCAAAATAACCTCCGAGAGCCAAATATAATATGCATTATTAGTATTCCGCCATGGTAAATCGCGCTTATTAATTTGATACCAATGTATAATGATTGTTGAGAAATTCAATTGCTAATATTGATACGTATTTAATAAATTATTTTACTAATTGAGATTAAAACATTTCTGAAAGTTCAAAGGTATTACCGGCTCTTATCCCTTTTTCAGTTTGTACCAAATTACAACATTCATTAATTGAATCATGTTCAAAAAATAATGTATAATTATTATTACAAGCTTCAGTTAATATTCTCTCTTTTTCATCAAGAGTTAGCAGCGGCCTGGTATCATAACCCATAACATATGCAATAGGTAAATGTCCGACGCTCGGTATTAAATCAGCAGTATAAAGTAATGTGCCTTTATTATTTTTTATTTTAGGCAACATCATTGCATCTGTATGTCCATTTACAAATAACAACTCAATACTTTCTGTTAATTTCTGTCCTTCTTCAATAAATTGTAATTGACCACTTTCTTGTATAGGAATAATATTCTCCTTTAAAAATGAATTTTTTTCTCGAGCATTAGGTTCTGTTGCCCATTTCCAATGGCGTTCGTTGCTCCAATAAATTGCGTTTTTACATGCTGTTTCAAATGCTGTTTCAGAATTTCTATTTACTGCGCCTCCAACATGGTCAAAATGTAAATGAGTTAGCAAAACATCTGTTACATCATCTATACTATAGCCCGCATTATTTATACATACTTCCAAACTTAAGGTATTTTTTAAATCATAAAAGCCATAAAATTTTTCTGTTTGCTTGTTTCCTATTCCAGTATCTACGAGTACTAATCTTTTTCCATCTTCAATTAGTAAACAACGCATTGCCCAAGTACACATATTATTGGCATCAGCAGAATTAGTTTTGTTCCATATAGTTTTTGGTACAACTCCAAACATAGCTCCTCCGTCCAACTTAAAAAGACTTGTATTTAGCGATGTTAATTTCATTTTTTAGTTATTAATAAATTTTCGGTGGAAAAAATTCTGAGAATAAAAATTGGGATTTATTTGATTATTTAAGCAATTTTTCAATGGCTTTAAAAACTGTACTATTTACGTTAGCTAAAGGTAACCTCAGCTTATCATTGATAATTCCTTTTATTTTTAAAACAGCTTTAATACCTCCTGGGTTGCCATCTGCAAAAATTAAATCAGTCATCGGCATTACATAAAAATGGTGTTTTAAAGCTTTTTCGAATTTACCCTCCAAGCATAAATTAACCATTTGAGAAAATTCTTTTGGGTAAGCCATAGCCACTACGGATATTACACCTTTGGCGCCACATGCAATTAAAGGAAGCGTAATATTATCGTCGCCACTTAAGAGTTCAAAACCTTTTGGCTTACTGGCAATTATTCGCATACACTGTTCCATGTTGCCTGATGCTTCTTTTATTGCAATTATATTTTTAAAATTATTTGCTAATTTTAATGTTACTTCACTAGTCATATTACTACCTGTACGTCCGGGTACATTATATAGAATTATTGGCCTTGGTGCATGTTTAGCTATGGCTTCGAAATGCAAATAAATACCCTCTTGTGTAGGTTTATTGTAAAAAGGAGAAACACTTAATATGGCTGAAACTCCATTAAAGTCATACTTTTTAAAAGACTCTATTACCTCTGCTGTATTATTGCCACCACAGCCAAGTACAATATCTAATTTTTTACGTGCATATTTTTTCACTGCTTCCAACACATCAACTTTTTCAAGTGTCGATAATGTTGCAGATTCACCAGTAGTGCCATGAACAACAAGGTAATCAACTCCACCATCTATTAAATACTTAACTAATTTTTCAAGTGAACTGTAATCAATACTTCCTGATTTAGTAAATGGAGTTACTATTGCAACACCTGTGCCTGAAGCAGTAAAATTTTTATTTTTTGTCATTATATTTAATGAATATTTACTAAGTACTTTTCTATGTTTTGTATAAATGTAGGTAATCCTTTTTCATGATTATGGTGAACTAAAACATCATAGTAAGAAATATACTTTTCGCGATACATTCCTACCTTGAACTTTGCTTTTGATAATGCTAAAACATACATAAGTGGCAAAACGGTTTTTGTACAAAGATTAATAAGGATATCAAAATTAATATCTAGATAATTATTTACAAAACTAGAAGTAGGTTTAAAATGCCAGTTAATTTCTCTCAAAGTAAAAAAGTCATACTCTAATTTTGAATTCATCATAACAGGTGTTTCTTTATAATTGTAAAAACCTAAAGCTTGTATCTTCTTGCCATCATCTTTTAGTTTTTTAATATATGCCTTTACTGTTTCAAAATCCTTTTTATCAGAAGCATCAAACAAGATTCCAATATTACTTGCTTTACTAAAGTTTATAGAATGTACTTGTCTATGTCTATTTTTTGCTTCACGTTTTAGAAGAAACTCGGATGCTTTGCGTTTAGTTTTTATTACTAATGACATTTAAAATTTTTATTTTCTGATACAAATATTCTATTATTATCAAGATATTCAACCATAATTAAATTAAATTATTAAATACCTAAAAAGAATTATGAAATTAAATAAAACTTTTACAGATTTGTATTGTTAGAATTGAAATAAAATACTGTAAAATGAAATCGATAAAACTATTCACATTCTTTTTAATTTTAACTGCAACTGTTATGAACGCTCAAAAACAAAACCTTTACAATTTTAAAGTAAAAGATATTGACGGTAAAGAATTTGATATGGCAAACCTTAAGGGTAAAAAGGTTATGATTGTAAATACTGCATCTGAGTGTGGTTTTACCCGCCAGTATAAAGATTTACAAGAACTATATTTAAAATTTAAAAATAAAAACTTTGTAATTATTGGTTTCCCTTGCAATCAATTTGGCGGACAAGAACCTGGTTCAGAAAAAGAAATAAAAACTTTTTGTAGTAAAAACTATGGTGTTACTTTTCCAATGATGAGTAAAATAGATGTAAAAGGAAACGGCCAAGCAGCAATTTTTAAATGGCTTACAACCAAAGAACTTAATGGCGTGTCAGCAGGAAACGTAGCCTGGAACTTCAATAAATTTTTAATAGACGAAAATGGAAATCTTGTAGAACATTTAGCTTCTAACACAGAACCACTCAGCGATAAAATCCTTAAATGGATTAATTAACCCTTTTATTAACTAATTAATGCCACCGCTTGCAAATTGGCAAAATCCGCTTCTTTTAGAAGCGGATTTTTTTATATTAAAAATTAACCAGTATAACTATTAATTCTACTTCACTATTGCAGTGATAATATATTTAAAAAATAAAAAACCCAACCGAATTCGGTTGGGTTTTTACTTTTTACTAAAAAAAAACTATTTTGCTTTTTCTTTAGTTTCAGCCTTAGCTTTAGTTTCCTTATCTTTATCGCAAGATTTAGCATCTGACTTAGCACATGCCTTTGCTCCACCATTTTTGCAGCAAGCTTTTTTATCTTTGTCGCATTTACCGTTTTGGTCTCCAGCAAAACTAGTTGTTGCAGTAGCCAACATGAAAGCTGCACCAGCAGCCAAAATCATTAACTTTTTCATTGTCTTTAAATTTAAATTATTAATATATTAAAACAAATGTAATAAAAATTATCTCAGAACATAACATTCTTTAAACTAGTATGTTAAATCTTGTTTTCATTTAAAAATCTCATTTGTTTCTTTAACTAAACACATTAACATTAATAGTAATTCTATTTCTTCAGTAAGAATCACTCCCAAATAATCCACTTTACAATTTACAGAAATCAGAAATTAAACTATTTTTCATTTACTTGTAACTTTCTTATTATGCTAATCGTTATATTCAAAAACAGCAGCAAATGACAGCAGTCGAATTTAATAAGTGTGTTGATTTATATGCTGACAATATTTACAGGTTTATTCTTAAAAATATTAAAGATAAAGAACAGGCCAAGGATATTGTTCAGGACACTTATGAAAAGTTATGGCTTAAAGTTAATGAAGTAGAATCAACCAATGCAAAGTCGTACATGTTCACTACCGCATATAGAACAATGATAGATTTAATAAGACGGGAAAAATTTAAAGGTAATTATGATGAAACAAAAGTTGAAGCTATAAAAGTATCAAATACATATAAAGGTGAAAAAGATGCATTGAACATTGCCCTCGAGAGATTACCTGAAATACAACGAATAGTAATTTTACTAAGAGACTATGAAGGTTATAACTACTTTGAAATTGGAGAAATAACAGGCCTAACGGAAAGCCAGGTGAAGGTCTATATCTATAGGGCGAGGGTTACACTTAAAGAGTTTATTGTTAAACTAGAAAACGTAATTTAAATGAGTATCAACAGAAATAATTTTGAAGAATATGTGATTGATTTGTTGGACGGCAAATTAAATTCTGAAATGCGACAAGAGCTAATGCTATTTTTCGCACTTAATCCAGATTTAGAGCAAGAATCAGCAATGCTTGAACATGTTAACATTAACCCAGATGATGAATTAATATTTGAAAATAAAAGTCTTTTAAAAAAAACTGATTCATCCAAAGTTAATATTGACAATCTTGAAGAATACTTAATTGCTAAAATTGAAAATGATTTAACACAAAGTTTACTTTATGATTTAGATAACTATGTAACAAACAATCCCCTTGCAAAAAAAGAGCTTACTTTATTTTTAGCCACTAAGAATAAAGCAAATCTTAGCATTGTATATCCTAATAAGAATGAATTAAAGAGACAAACGAAATTAATTTGGTTAAATTACTTTTACGCTGCTGCTGCCATCATTATACTTATTTTATCAATTCCATTTGTTGTTAATAAAACTTTACAAGAGCAGCCAACATTTAGTTCTGTTACAAAAGTAAAATCAAATCCACCATTAGTTATTAAGCATACGACTGATGCTAGTAATAGAGTAATGGCGAGTGAAGTAACGAAACAAAAAAATAAAAAAGTTATCAGAAAAAATGTTGTTTCTAATATTAATCATGAACTAAACATTCGAACTTTTGACAATATTGAATTGAAGCAAATCGCAAGTTTAAATTACATAAATCAAAAAATTTTTGAGCCAGTAATTAATATGAAGACAATTGAGATTAATAATTCTTTAACTTCTGTAGATGAAAAAATGGAAGAGAATGAAGCTACAAAAGCAACTTATTTAAACCTTAAACAGGCAGGCATTAAGTCTATAAAAGATGCATCGGCTGACGCAATAGTTTTAAATGGCAAGGCAAATAAAAACTACAATAAAATAAGTTGGACTGACATAGCTGCATTTGCACTAGCAAAAATTAATAAAAAAACTGGTTCTAACATAAGAATTGAAAAGAAAGTTGATGAATCTGGAAATGAAATTGCATATGGAATAACTTCTAATAGCTTCGGATTCTCAAGAAAATAAAAAATATTATTGGTAGAAACTAATATAAAAAAATACATTTTAAAGGACGCTTTAAATCAAACATTTTCAATAGGAATTTCTACCACAGTTTAAAAACAATAACTAAATTAAAAAAAATGAAAAATAAATTTTTAACACTATCACTTGTGCTTGTCTCTATATACGCAAAGGCACAACAAGTAAAACAACCTATTGATAATTTTAATGCTATTGAATTGTCAGGAGTACAAGAAATTCATCTTATGCAAGGAACTGAAAATAGTATTACTATAGACGGAGTTTCAGATATAAATGGAAGTATAAAACCAATTGTGAGTGGGAATACTTTAAAATTAGATTATGACAAGAAAAAACCTCTACCCAAAAATGCAAAAATTATTATCACCTTTAAAAGCATTGAATTACTAGAAGTAAGCGGAGCACAAGATGTAGAAAGTGATAATGAATTTGCTTTAACAGAACTTAAAATAAAATCAAGCGGAAGTAGTGATGTTAAAATTAAGTGTAATGCAACAAAAATTGTAACAGATATATCTGGTGCTGGCGATATACAAATTAAAGGTAGTGCAAAAGAACTTCAAGTAAATATTTCAGGTGCTGGCGCTTTAGATGCTAATGAATTGTTGGCAAATAAGGTTAGTGTTAATGTTAGTGGAGCAGGCGATGCAAAAGTAAATGCTATAGAAGAGCTAACAGGTAACTGCACTGGTTCTGGCTCCGTAAAATTTAAAGGTAACCCAACTAATGTGCGGGTCACTCAAACGGGCGTTGGTTCCATTACTCCATTTGACGCCGATGAAAATGCAATGGAATTTAATTTAGGGAACGGTAAAGGTGATACCACAAAAATTCAAATCGGTAAAAAGAAAATAATGATAATTGGCGACGAAAATGAAGAGAGCAAAGAGAAGATTGAATCAAATGAATACCCAAATCGTGATAAAATAATTGAGAAAAAAATTGTCATTAAAAAAGATGAAAAAGAAGTTAAAAATATTTGGCAAGGCATTGAAATAGCCGTAAATGGTTATGCCACTTCTGAAGGAAAAACAACGATGCCTGCAAAGTATGGTTACCTAGATTTAAACTATGGCAAATCAATTATGATAAACTTTAATCTAATCGAAAAGCATTTTAAGCTTTACAAAGAGAACATTGCTTTAACAACAGGTTTAGGATTGCAATTCAATCGGTATTCATTTTCAAGATCAACTCAATTGCAATCAAATACTGATTCCTTATATGCTGTAGATACTAAAATCGACTACAAGAAAAATCTATTACGCATGACCTATTTAACCTTGCCAATATTACTAGAGTTTAACACCAATAGTAACCCAAACAAATCGTTTCATATTGCATTCGGACCTTTATTGGCCTATAGGCTCGGACGTCCAAAATTAGTGCAGAAATTTGAAACATTAAATGGTGATGCAAATTTAACTTTAAAAAATTCATTTAATGTAAATGATTTTCAATACGGATTAACGGCTAGAATAGGTTATGGAAAAGTGAACTTGTTTGCTACTTATGATTTTTCTAACCAATTTAAAAATAATAAAACATTGGCAGTTCAACCTTTTCATGTTGGTTTTACCCTAATTCCATTCTAATTAATAACAAGGATTAGAATTTTTAGAGATAGGTCTACTATATTATGATGGATGTCGAAATTCGGCGTCCATTTTAATTTTATAATCAATTATTTCTTTCATTTGCAGCCAATAAATTTTAATATAAATGATAATGATTTTAAAAAATTCTAAAATTCTATTCACATTAAGTATTTCTGGAGCATTAATTATGACTTCATGTGGAAGTAAAAAAGATGAAGCCAATACTCAAAAAACAGAAGTAAAAACCGAAGAAAATTTTGAAGTTGAAGCAGATAAGTTTGCAGACATTCAGGTGCTGAGATACCAGATTGATGGATTTAATGAACTTACTTTACAGCAAAAACAATTAGCTTACTATTTATCAGAAGCGGCATTATGTGGACGTGATATTATTTTTGATCAAAAAAATAAAAATGCTCTAGAAATCAGACACCTTGTAGACGCTATTTATACTACTTACAAAGGTGACAAAAATGTTGAGGACTATAAAAAATTTGATACTTACGCAAAACAAATTTGGTATTCTCATGGCAACTATCATCACTATAGTAGTAACAAAATTCTGCCAGAATTTAGTTATGAATATTTTAAAGAACTTCTTAAAAATTCCGATGCAAGTCAGTTACCATTAAATGGCGTAGATATTGAAAAATATGCCGAAAGTATGAAGCAAATAATCTTTGATGCTAAATATCAACCCAAAATCGTAAACCTTGCTGCTGGTATTGATAATGTAAAAAATTCATTTAATAATTTTTATGAAGGTGTTACTCAAAAAGAAGTAGAAAGTTATTACGCTAGTCAAACCAAAAAAGACGATAAGACACCAATTAGCTATGGCTTAAACTCAAAGTTAGTAAAGGAAAACGGCAAACTAGTTGAAAAAACCTGGAAGGTTGGAGGAATGTATGATGGTGCAATCTCAAAAATTGTAGGATGGCTTGATAAGGCTATTACAGTTGCAGAAAATGCACAACAAAAAAAGGCCTTAGAGTTATTGGTTGAATATTACAAAACTGGTGATTTAAAAAAATGGGATGAATATAATATTGCTTGGGCTGCTGATACTGCAAGCAGAATTGATGTAGTTAATGGTTTCATTGAAGTTTATGGTGACGCTATTGGTAAAAGAGGAAGTTTTGAGTCATGTGTTTCTATGAAAGATATGGAGGCCTCTAAACTTATTGCTGCCATAGGCGCCGAAGCACAGTATTTCGAAGACAATTCTCCTATTGCGTCAGAGCATAAAAAACAAAACGTAAAAGGAATTTCAGCAAAAGTAATTACTGTAATTCAAGAGTCTGGTGACGCTGCACCTTCAACACCAATAGGTATT
>JBEIDK010000005.1:0-52156 GCA_040383485.1 Flavobacteriales bacterium | reverse complement strand
GGGTTTTGACGATAATATGGAGGCATTAAAACATACTATTTTATTAAGAAAATATTTCAAGAAAAAAGCAAAAACGGCAACAAATAATAATTTAAGGTAGTAATTATAAACATTGCAAATATGCTTGCCTCAAGAATGTTTTAGTAAGTTTCTTTGCGTATTTTTTCAAATTTGAAAACCTGCCAACACTGCTTTTATTATGCTGCATTGAAAAGGAATGTTAAATCTCGATTTTGGTAGCTTGTAAACGGTTAATAATTTCTTCAAGACTCAAACGCCTTTCTGTCATCTAGCAAAAGATCTGAGCTACTGCGCAGAAGTAAAAAGAAATATGTAGCATAATACAAAAAGGAAAATTAGGAAAAAAAGATTAAAAATGGCTTAGTTTGGAAACATAAGTCAAACTTACTTTAAGCGCGCAAAGAAGTAATTTAAAGAAAGCCACTAATCTTCATGGCCCTTTTCTTTGGTTTTAGGTTTGCCATTGCTCCACAAATAATCCAAATCTTCATCAGCTTTTTTGAGTGAGTCGGTTACTTGTTTTGTTTCTAACCTCTCTAAATCTGGTTGGCCAGCATTTACCCATGCAGTAAACCATAAAGAACCAACGTCTATAATAGACTGTCGTAACCTACGTTCTACTTGTCCGTCAAGCATTTTGTTATAAGAAAAAGTATATTCTTCTGAATATGTTTTTACATTACTACTGCTTCTTTGTTCTACGGCATATTTTCTATCAGGACTAAATCGCGCACTCAAATCTGCTTCAAATTTTAAAACACTATCCACCGCATTATGGCTTGCCTTAACAGTTTCCCATGCAAAATCAATTGGGCTGTCAATATATTTTGCTTTGCCAACTAAATAGTCGTAATTTTCAGAATATAATTCAGGTATTCTCGATTCCCAAAAACCATGAATACCTCTTTGATTTGTCATTTGCCCATTATAGTTTTCGGTAGTATGCAAGGGTACGTGAGCGTCTGCAATATAATGTCCTATATCGGCTGAGTATTTTAATATTTTATTTAGGTCTTGTTTTCTAAAGGCCTCCGTTAATCTTAGCATCATTTTATCTATATGCCAAGGAACAATACCATAAGCCATTAATGTATCTTCTGAATATTTTGCTACTGCATCTTTCCATCTTCTTGGCACACTATCAAAAGGATGTGCTCCATAATGATCAATGTCAATATAATGTCTTGCTCCTTCATCTGCAATTAAACCCCTTCTTTTATCTGGGTCAATGGCATGTTCTGTAATGTAATCTATGTGTCTTTTGTAAAAGGCAATAATACCATCGGGTAAAGTTGTTACCGACATTTTATTAATTAATTTATGTCCGAAAAATCCCCAACTATATATTGAAATAGGAATGAGAATAGATATAACAATTAAATATACTGCGGCTTTCTTCATGTTTCTTTTTTAGCTTAATGAAGCAGTAATATGTTTGGCCAACCATGAATCTGAAATTGGTTGTAACCAATTTTTTTCTAATTCAGAAAGAGTCGTTACTGCATTATTAAAAATATATTCGTTACCGTTAAAATTTATTTCAGAGATTTTTGAGAAAGGAATTTGTTCAACAAATAATTCGGAGCCATTAGTTTTTTGAGAAACATAACAAATATTTAACCTATTAAAAAAGTCAATTTGTAATTTATTACCTAGTTCTTTTATAAAATTTACTGACTTGTCAATGCCGCATCCACTAGCTCCTGCAATAGTTTCATCTAATGCTATAACTAAAAAACGATTATAAAATATTTTAAATGACGAGTCCATTGTCGCACCATGCGATTGCCATGTATTTAAAAATTGTTTAGTTTCAATATTAATCAAATCTAATTCTGAAGGTAAAAAAAACCTATCGGATTGGTAAACCCAAACTTTCGATTCGGGATTCAATTCTTGAAACGATTTCATTTCATTTTTATTTTAAATTATACTTTGGTAATCAATTACTCTTCCATAAACAATTTTCTTAATTCAGTAGCTTCGGTAGGTTTTAACTTTCCGGCTAATATAAGGCTCAGCTGCCTTCTTCTTAGCGCCCCTTCATATCTTTCTTTTTCAAGTTCGGTTTCAGGTACTAATTGCGGAACAGGCAAAGGAGAACCATTTTGGTCAACAGCTACAAAAGTATAAATGGCTTCATTACATTTAATTTTTTCTCCATTTGTTGGGTCTTCAACTGAAACATCGATAAATATTTCCATTGATGAAGTAAATGCCCTTGAAACTTTTGCTTCAAGCGTAACAATACTTGCAAACTTTATGGGCCTATTAAATGAAATATTATTTACTGACGCTGTTACAACTACCCTGCGGCAATGCCTGTGTGCAGAAATTGAAGCTATTAAATCCATCCATTGCATAAGTCTCCCACCAAATAAATTACCAACATGATTGGTATCATTTGGTAGCACTACTTCAGTTGAAATTGCCAATGATTCTGCGGCTTTACGAGGGGTCATAAATCTTATTTTTTTTGCAAATGTATGAATTAATGAATAGGCTCTTTGTTAATTTTAATTACAAGGTTGCATAGAATGCATTTTCAATATGCTCAATGCTAAAGCTATTGTCTTTTTTTAGAATAATTGAAACAACATCAAAGTTTATTTCTACATCATCTAAATTTTTTTGTTCACAAAACCATTCGGCTGCTTGAATAAGTAGTTTTTGCTTTTGTTTATTCACAAAAGTGCTCGGCTCTCCAAACGCATTGCTGCTTCTTGTTTTCACTTCAATTATTGAAATAAAGTTGTTTTTTTGAACAACTAAATCAATTTCTGCATTTCTAAATCGCCAATTGGTAGCAAGTATAGTGAAGCCTTTATTTGTAAAATATTCTTTAGTAAGCTCTTCTCCACTTTTTCCTAATTCATTATGTGCTGCCATCTTTTTTAAACATTAATGATTAATATTCTTTTAAAAGTATTTCAATATCTTCAATTAAGTTCTCCATTTCTTTATGATTAGTGCCATCATAAAATCCTCTAATGTGTTTGTATTTATCAACCAAAGCAAAATTTTGTGTATGTATAAAATCATTTGGTCCTCCGTCGCCATCTTCTGTATTTAAAAAGTAGCCTTTTCTAGCAAGTTCATATAATTGTTTTTTGTCGCCAGTAACCAAATACCATTGATTTGGATTTGCGTGATGCGCCTTTGCGTAGTCAGCCAATACTGGCACTGAGTCATTTTCTGGGTTTACGGTATGCGAAATAAACTTAACTTGTGAATTACCTTCAAAATGCTTTGCCAGTAGTTCCATTTCATTGCTCATAATGGGGCAAATACTTTGACAAGTAGTAAAAAAATAGTCAGCTACATAAACACTGCCATCAAGATTTTTTTGTGTTATTGTTTTTCCTTCTTGGTTTATAAATTTAAAGTCAGGAACATAGTGATAGATGGTATCCTTGCCGTTAGAAGCAAGGTCCTTATTTCCATAATAGGGCAATATTTTAGAGGCTTTATTTGATTTGTAATTTAGTAAACCTTTAAATAGAAATAACGCTGCAAGTCCAATGATTACAACTGATGTAATTATCTTTTTCATTTTAAATATTTTTTAAATCTGTTTTTTTTAATGAATTATTTTGAATTAACCTATTAACATTTTCTGCTTTTATATTCATTATACACAAGCATTCTCCTCCATTTTTACAGGCATTACAATTTTTATTCTCAACTAAAAATGTAGCATTTATGCCTATTGGCGCCCAACGTTGGGGAAAAATAGGCTTCATGGGAGCATATAAGCCAATAGCTAATTTACCTAATGCTGCAGCAATGTGCAAAGGTCCTGTACTGCAAGCAACCAAAACATCGCAGCAATTTATAAATTCTATGAACTCATTTAATTGCATGGTACCGCATAAATTATTTACGAAAGAATATTTACTTGCAATTTCATCAGCAAAAGGTTTTTCTTCTTTAGTTCCTGTAATGAAAATATTGAATTTTTCCGCATCCAACAATTCAATTAAATTTTCGAAATTATGTTTGCCCCATTCCCTCGCACTGCCTTTTGATTTAGGATGAAGTATTACATTTGTTTTTCCATTTTTAAGTTCAAATTTTTCAAAAATATGATTTGAATTTTTGATTGTAAGCCCATAGAAATGTTTTATTTCATCCAAAGAATAATCAGTTCTAATATTCAAAGGTTGTAACAATTTCAAATTCAATTGTGCCTCATGTAAAATCGATTTTTTTCGTGAAAGCTTAACCAGAGTATTGCATGTAAGCCAATGAAATAGTCTATTGGTTGTTCCAATTCTCGACTTTATCTTAGCTTGTTTCGCAAGCTTTGCAATCATTTTGTTTGGGAATACATGTATTATAATATCGGCTTTGTAAGATTTTATCTTTTCAAGACCAGTTGCACCCATTAAAACATCTTTAATATCTAAAAAGTAATCAATATTAGTGCAAGCTTCAATAATATTTTTGGTATAGCTATTGCCTAAAAAAATAATTTTGCAATTGGGCATATTCGCCTTCAATACTCCGGCAATTGGTAAGGTTAGAACTACATCTCCTATACTATCAGTCCTACTAATAATAAAAGTACTATTACTTTTCATTATGAAAGATAAATATTAGAAATTGCTAATAGAATCAAAATTGAGAACAGGATTTCTCCGAGCCATTTCTTTTTTATATCAATAAAAATGGAAGAGAAATAAAATGTTAATGGAATAAAAGTACAAAGAAGATACGTAATACTGGCCTGCGGAGACAGGAAAAAAGTAGCTATAGATAGCAATAGTACCCATACAAAAATTACTGCCATATTTCTTGCAAATATAGTGTTTACTGGTACTTTGGAGATTGATTTAGCAATGCCCCATAGCGCAAATAGTATAAAAGCCGTAAAAGTTATTTTGAAATAAATTTCATTCATCAGTAATTCATTTATATTGAAATTTGCCGGAAAAATTAACTTGTCGTATACAAAAAAATTAACCTTGTTAAACCAATAATATGACATCAAGACAAATAAATAAGGTGTTATAAAGCCAATGATAGAGATGGCCCATTCACGCCAAACAAATGGTCTAATAACTATTAGCGCAACCCATATTATTGGATAAATAATTATAACAGGAAAGAAAAAAAGAGTAGCTATTGAAATAAGTATTGAAGCATCAAAAACTTGAGAAGAAGCAGAATCTTGCCTATAGGTTTTTGCAATTTTACTAAATGAAAAAAGTACAAAAAGCAATGCACACAATATTGGGTTAAGTTGATGTGAATCTTTAAAACTGCTTACCAACAAAACAAACACACACGCTGGTAGAAATGATTTGCGTGGTAGGAGATTATTTTTATCAATTACTAAATTGATGTAAAACGCTTCGAATAATACCAAGCAAAATGCAAATGTAATTTTGGTGTTCATGCTGTTCCCTAGAAAATTCCATAGTAATTCATAAAGTGGCATGGTATGTTTTACTGGCATTATTGGTGGATGTTGAAAGCTTGGCCACCATAATAACAGGCCTAATAAAGGAACTATTAAAATAGAAATAAGGTTGTTATTGCGTAAAATGGAGAGCATAATTTTTCTGAAGGCAAAAATGCAATTTATTTTGAGTAATTAAACCAAATTTAAGAGTGAAGTAATAAGGTTAAGTATCTAAAGTTAAATATTAGCTATCGTATTAAAATTATTTCGTGTTTTCATTAAAAAAAATTAGTATATTAAAATTTCAATTTTAGTTTTGTATTATATTAATCACTGAAATAAAAAAAATTATGAATAAGTTCTTACTAGTAGCAACATTGTTTGTTTTTACTATAATGAAGTCTATGGCAGGAGTGTCTGATTTATTTCATTATGAAGACGTTTCGGTAGAAAATCAATTATCAGGCTTATCTACCTTAGAAAGTTTAATTAATAATAATACTGATGGTTTTAATACAAATAGTATCGAAATACTTTCGACTGAATTGAGTTTGCAAAAAATATTATTTAAAGATGACGGTAGTGACGATTTGATAGGAATCCCTCCATTTTTATATGGTTGTGTTTTAGGTCCGATTGGTATCCTAATTGTATATGCATTAACTGACCACAATAAACAACTTGTTAGAAAGTCTGTTATTGGTTGTGCAGTAGGCTATGGTGGAGGTTTAGTCGTTTACATATTTATTTTGGTTATAAGTATTGCAACAATTGGTATTTAATATTATGTTAAAGTAAACAGAAGATATAATAATTTATTATTATATTAAAGAATTTTACCTGGTATATAAAATCTACAAATAATCGTTGAACCAAGGTATTATTACAAAAACTAAATTTCAGTTGAATTATTGTAATTCATCAATAAATAAACAAAAATTTGTATTTTACAAATACAATTTTAGTTTTGCACCATATTAATCATTAAAATAAAAAAAATTATGAGGAAGTTCTTACTAGTAGCAGCATTATTTTTAGCTGCAATTTCAAACAAAACCATGGCTAATAATGCTGATTTATTTGCTTATGACGACAATCAAGTATCAGTACAATTGACTCAGGCAACTGAAATCGAAAATTATGTTACAACTCATGAGAATGCAACTTTAAGTAATTTGCAAGCTGATGCTAATGTTTCTGATCAACTTGATTTAGGAAATTTTAATGCTAGTGCTGCTTCATTTACTTTCGATGATATTAACTGGAAAGCATGGGCTTGGGGTTTCTGCTGCTGGCCAATCGGTATCTTCACAGTTATTTTAAAAGATAGCTCTACTCGTGAAGACAAAATTTCATTTGTTATTGGTATTTTAACTGGTGTTGTGTTGTCAATTCCTGGTTATTTATCAGCTGGTATCTAAAAAAAATTTTAAGTTTATAAAAAGCTGCTTCTATTCAGAGGCAGCTTTTTTATTATGTACTATTTAAAAATGCGATTCCTCCTATTATTCATTTTTTTTTCAATTATAAACTCATCATTTGCTCAACAGTTTTTTAGAATAAAAGCCGAATTCAGCATCAAACAAAAAAATGCTGATAACACAACTTCTTTGACCATTGGCACGGCATACTATGATAAACTAAGTAAAAAACTGGTTTATAAAATTATATTCCCGGAAAAGGAAACCTGGATATTTAAGGATACCACTTTTTATATTTTTAAGAACGACAAATTTTTCACTAAAAAGAAATCGATTTTATTACCTGAGTTCACCATTTTTCATCTTGCACTAAACAATAAGTTACTAGATTTTGGATTAAAAGATTCTCCTTTTAAAATTGACAAGATTGAAAAGGATAAGAATATGGTTATTACTACTTATAAACCAACAGGAAAAATAGCCAAAGCATTAGGTAATGTTCTGCTTTCTACAACGGATAAAAAACTGAATGGCGTTATTTTTTACTCTACAAAAAATGAAATCACGTCCAAAATATTTTATAAAAATTATAAATTGTTTTCAGGCCTTTCATTTCCTACTACGGTTACTCAATTTACCTATAATAAAGGTGAGAATTTGCAACAAACAACCTATAAGAATGTAATTATTGACCAACTTAACGAAGACAATATTTACAACTATAATATTTCTGGTTATTAAACTCGGTTATGAATACAATTGACAATGCTATTAACCCTGCTCATTATAGAGAGAATATTAAACTTCATGCTCCTGTAGAAGTTGTGTTAAAAAAGGACCAAAAGACGGGTAAACTTACAAAAGGTTATGTTAGATGGGTACTAACTAGTAAGCCATTTCATTCGAGAGGAATAAAAGTAATGCTAGAAACTAGGCAAGTTGGGAGGGTTCAGTTTTTAGGATGGAATGCTAAAAATCAAGATACTGATTGAAAATAAAAGCACTTGCATTCAAGTAAAAATAATTGGTATTTAAACCAGTAAAGTTTCTTTTAAAATAACCAACTCGAATACAAAAATTAGTAGTTGGGTTTATTAAATACCCAATACTAAAGTCTTGTACCAAAAGATTTTTTACATCTCCCCTTAGCATTTTTATATTGCTATAATTGGCGTTTTCAATATTATTTCTACTACTATTTATTACAATATTTCCTGCATTAAAATTTGTAGAATCGACACCTACATTTGCCGTAATAATTTTTATTCTGAAAATGAAATTTGAAATATTATAATCACTCATAAATACTAATTCTTTGAAGTTGGCATTTAGTGGATGTGCCAATGATTGATTATAATGCGCATATGCTTGGCTTTCATAAATATGTTGATAAGCAAACGGACGAACAACATTATATTCTAAACGCCCATTTAAATTATTTATTGCTGCAATATTTCTGTAATAAATCCCAAGTTGATAACCGGTTTTATTACTAATGTTATGACTATTTTTGGCTATATCATCTAACATCATTTGACCATATCCTAGGATGTTTTTTGTAGCTTTAACATTAAAATTAAATCCAATCAAAACATTGTTCTTATTAGCCAAGCCATATTGTATTGCCTGAGAAAATATCACTGGATTTATAATGTTCCAATTAAACTTATTTCTATCAGTATTATATATAACTCCTTGAAAAAGTCCGAACTCAAAAATTGAGTTTGGTTTATAACTTAGGTAGTGAAAGTGTGCTGTTTTTTTTCTAAATAAAGGCTCAGCGAATAGAAATTTTTCTGGGTTTCTTATGTTCATCAGAGAGGCAACAACCCATGTATATTGAAATTTACGGTATATATAGGTTCGTTTTAAATGCGGAAAATTAAAGGCATTGTCACTTAACAATAATGAACGATAACCATTACCAATAAATAATTTACCATGTCCAAATTGTATATTCATATTCTTAAAAGGCATATAGCTTATATATCCTGATGCCATAGCATAATCATAACCAGTTTTTTTGAATGCTTTAGTTCTTCCCATGCCCGGAAAAACTTTATAATAGCTTACAAAATCATTTATATAGGTTGGAGTGGTAATTTGGTTTTCTAAAAAAGATGATTCAAACGAAAATTTGCGCCCAATACTTCCCCTTACCCACAATCCACGTGTATTGCGTCTAAATTTATCTTTTGTTTTATTGTTGTTTGTTTGTTCAAAATAAAATAATGGATCAATAGTAAGTTTTAGACTATCCTTATTTATTTTTATTAAACTTTCTTGAGTTAGAATTTTTTCCGCTTTGCTGTATGAGGTAATAAAAGGTGGTTTATAAGTATAATTATAATCTATAAATGATTGAATATATGGTTGACAGCTAGTATGAGTATTATTTGCAGAATCAAAAAGTTGCTGAGCATATCTTGTTTGAGAGTCTATATTTATTGGCAGATTAAGCTGTTGAGCTAATGAATCATGTTGTTTAATGAAGTAAATGATAAATATAAAATAGATTACTCTCATCAATCAAATAGATTATTTTTCAGAATATCATCATAGACTTTTCTAATGCCTTCTTCTAAGGTAATTTTGTATGTCCAACCAACTTTTTCTAGTTTGGTTACATCCATTAATTTTCTTGGTGTACCATCTGGTTTTGAGGAGTTAAAAACTAACTCGCCATTATATCCCACAATTTCCTTAATGAGTAAAGCCAAATTTTTTATGCTAATATCAGTGCCACTTCCCACATTCACTAATTGCTCTTCATCATAGTTTTGCATCAAGTAAAAACATGCATCGGCCAAATCATCAACGTGTAAAAATTCCCTTAGAGGCGAGCCTGTGCCCCATACTTCAACAGTTGGTGCATTGGTTATTTTTGCAGTATGAAACTTTCTGAGTAAGGCTGGCAAAACGTGTGAGTTGTTTAAATCATAATTATCGTTTGGGCCATATAAATTGGTTGGCATTGCTGAAATAAAATTACAATTATATTGACGTCTGTATGACTCGCACATTTTTATTCCTGTAATTTTTGCAATGGCATAAGGCTCATTTGTTTCTTCAAGAATGCCAGTAAGTAAATACTCTTCTTTCAGCGGTTGAGGGGCAAGTTTTGGATAAATACAAGAAGAGCCCAAGAACATTAATTTAGTAACTTTATTTACAAATGAGGAATGAATTATATTGTTTTGTATTTGTAAATTATCATATAAAAAATCGGCCCTATAGGTATTATTTGCTTGAATACCTCCTACTTTTGCTGCTGCTAAAAAAACAAATTGAGGTTTTTCTAAGGCAAAAAAAGTTGCAACAGCTTCTTGATTTCTTAGGTCTAATTCGCGTGATGTTCGTACTATAATATTTGTGAATCCTTCAGTAACTAATTTCCTTTTAATTGCAGAACCTACCATTCCATTGTGGCCTGCAATATATATTTTGTCTTTTTTCTCCATAAGGAATTTTGTGATATTTTAATTTTTGTAAAAATAACCAAAGAGTGCAGAATAGAAAATTTGTGAATTTTTTATCAAAATAAGTTTTTATTGTAGTAAAGTATTTATTAAGAAAACTATTTTAGTTTTGTAATAATTTAATTTAATTACTAATGAATAAACTTTACATAATTTTGTTTTTCATGGTTGTTCACCAAGCAATGTTTGCGCAACCATGCATCACTAACTCAAATTCGTTAACCTTTAATGGTACAAGTTCTTATGCTGATTTAACTAATGCTACAGCCTTTGTTCCTGACTCAGCAATTACGGTTGAGGCTTGGATAAAACCTACTGCTTTTGGTACTGCAAGTTGGAATAATACCATTGTAGGTAAAGATGGTTGGACAGCAACTGCTGGTGAAGGAGGTTTTTCATTACGTTGTGGCGGAAATGGTATTTTATCATTTGTTATTTCATCAAAAACTTTTGCTGGAGTAACACAAAGTTGGAAAGAAGCTACTAGTACTGCAGGTGCTATACCTTTAAATACATGGACACACGTTGCTGGAACATTTGATGGTACAAACATTAAATGTTATATAAATGGAGTTCAGAATGGAGTATTTGCATTCACAGGTTTAATTAATAAAGCGAATAACTATGCGATGAAAATTGCTAAAACTCCAGAACCTACTCAAACACGCTATTTTACAGGGTCAATAGATGAGGTTAGGGTTTGGAAACGTGCCTTAACAGCAGCGGAGCTGTTAGCTAATAAGGACAACCACATAGACCCAGCAATACAAAATAAATTGGCAGGTTACTGGCGCTTGAATGCTGGAACTGGAAATTCACTTGTAGATTTAAGTTCAGCAAATAATACGGGTACAAATTTAGGGGCTACTTGGAATACATCAGTTCCTTTCTTAGGTGGGCTAAGTTCAAGCGTTATTTCTGGTCAAACTTCTGTAACGCCCCTTGTCGCTTATAATTATTCTGTTACAAATCAATCAGGTAGCACATATAATTGGGTTATTACCAATGGTACAATTACCAATGGCCAAAATAATGATACCGTTTCGGTTCTTTGGACAGGTGCTGGCGCAGGTCAATTATTAATGATTGAAACTAACGGAGCTTGCTCAGATACTTCCATAATAAATATAACTATAACATCAGTTGGACTTGAAGAAAATATTTTTATTAACTATTTTAATGTGTATCCAAATCCTGCTAGAGATGAGGTAAATTTCAATTTTGCAAATATTTCATACAAGGAAATAAAAATACTTAATTTATTAGGAGATATTGTATTTGTTGAGAATATTGAAAACAAGTCTTCAATTCAAATTAATACCTCTGGATTTGCAAAAGGCATTTATTTATTTCAGTTAAACAATAATAAGCTAAACTCTAAGACTGGAAAATTGGTTATAGAATAAATTAGTAAATAATATTTAAGAAAAGCTCAACCTTTTTGGTTGGGCTTTTTTTGTTTTACTATATCATTAACCATGCTTAACGTAATCAAAATTATGGCATTTATTATTTAAGTATTTTAGCAACTTATTTTTAATTTACTTTTTTGAAACAAGCAAAGCAGCATATCTATTTTATCATTCTATTAATGATGATTGGATTTGTCTATTCAAAAAGTAATCCTTTCGATTATGACTACAAAGAAATTACTAAAGTAATTGCGCAAGAATCAATTGAGGATACCATAAAAAACACATTATACAATATAAAAGACTCCTTAGTTAATTCTAATAGGGATTCTCTGTCCATAGACTCTCTAACACTATTAGCTAATGCTAAGTCAGACACAACAAAAATTTCTAAGGAGGCACTTGAAGCAGAAGTTATTTATAGTGCAAATGATAGTATTAGATTCGAGGTTGATTCGCAAATGGTATACTTATATGGTAAGGCAAAAGTGGTATATACAAGCGTTGAATTAATAGCCGATTATATAGAGTTAAGTCTTAAAAAAAATATTGTTTTTGCAGAGGGAGTAGCTGATAGCTCAGGAAAAGTGAATGGAAAACCTGAATTTAAAGACGGAGACCAAGAATTTAAAAGTGATAAAATAACCTATAATTTTGAAACAAAAAAAGGTAAAATAATAAATGTTAGAACCAAACAAGATGAAGGGTATTTGCATGGTGATAAAGTAAAAAAAGACAGTACTGATAACATATATATGCAGCATGGAACCTATACCACATGCAGCAACGAACAGCCACATTTTTGGTTTGAAATAAATAAGGTAAAAGTAATTAAGGATGATAAAATAGTAACGGGTCCAACAAATTTAAAAATTGCAGGTGTACCTACACCACTTGCGTTACCTTTTGGATTTTTCCCAAATAAAAAAGGAAGAGCAAATGGGATTATTTTGCCACGGCCATTTGATAGTGAAGCTTTTGGTTTTGGGTTAGAGGAAGGTGGTTATTACTTAGGTATTAATGATAATATGGATTTAACCTTAACAGGTGATATTTTTGCAAGAGGTAGTTTTAGAATTGGGGCAGCTTCTAATTATGTAAAACGCTATAGATATAATGGAAATTTTCAAATTAAATATGCCTACAGCAAAACTGGTGAGAAGGGCTTTCCTGATTATTCGGTACAAAAAGATACCCGTGTTAATTGGAATCATACTCAAGACCCTAAGGCTAACCCAAGCAGCAGATTTTCGGCAAGTGTTGACGTAGGAAAAACAAATAGGTTTGCACAACGAGACTTAAATTTGTACTTAAAAAATTCAATGGCATCAAGCATTAGATATGATAAAATATTTTTAGGCACTCCTTTTAGCATGAACCTTGCCGCCACTCATAGTCAGAACACAGAAACTAAAAAAGTGGAGATTGATTTACCTAACATTTTATTCAATATGCAATCAATTAATCCTCTTGGTTCAAAATTTGTAATTGGGAAACCTAAATGGGTAAGCGATTTGCGTTTAAATTATAATAGCACAATACAAAATAGAATTTCGGGCAATGAATCTCAAATATTTTCTAATAAAAAAACAGCAATTGATTCAACTCTAAATAACATGAGAAATGGTGCTAGGCATTCATCTTCGCTGGTTACCAATCTTAAGCTTCTAAAATACTTTGTTTTATCTCCTTCTGTAAATTATGATGAGTTGTGGTATCTACAAACAACATCTTACCAGTGGAACACCATTAATAATAAGATAGATACCACCATTAACAGAGCATTTTCAAGAGCCAATAATGTTAGTTTTAATTCTGCATTTAGAACAGTGCTCTATGGTACTTATTTATTTAAGAGTGGCAGGGTTAAAGGCTTTCGTCATACCTTAACACCTACGCTCAATTATAGCTATAATCCAGGCCTAACTCAAAACAATAGTTATTACAACGCTGATTTAAAAAAGTCCATTACTTACTCCAAATATGATGGAGGTATTTTAGGTGTGCCAGCAGTTAGTAAATCTAGTATTTTAACTATGGGCCTTACTAATTTTTTAGAGATGAAGTATAAGTCGAAAAACGATACGCTTGGTACTTTTCAAAAGGTAAGACTGTTAGATGAGTTATCGGCAAATACTAATTATAATTTTAGAGCAGACTCTATGAATTGGGCTCCGCTTAGTATTAATGCTAGAACAGTTATATTTAATAACTTGAATTTAAATTATAATATGACATATAACTTTTATAGTTTAAATGTAAAAAACGGTAACGTAACAAAAGATTTGATGAAGGACATAAATGGGAAGCTTGCCCGACTTACCAATAGTAATTTTAATGTAGGGTATTCACTAAAAAGTAAGAATACAAAAAGCATCATAAAAACAAGTAGCACAGCAACTCAACAGGAAATTGATGAGGTTAATAGAAACCGTGACCAGTACATTGATTTTAATTTGCCGTGGCAGCTTACAATTAGCTATAACCTACAATATAACAAACAAAATTTTAGGTCAACTTATGTTCAGGTACTTCGTTTTAATGGGGATTTAAGTTTAACTAAAAAGTGGAAAATTACATTTAGTTCCGGCTGGGATTTTACAGGAAAAGATATTGTAATACCATCTTTAAATATTTATCGTGATTTGCATTGTTGGGAGATGAATATTAATATAATTCCTTATGGGCCTACTAAACAATACTCCTTGAACTTAAATGTAAAAGCCAGTGTTTTGCAAGATATGAAATTGAGCAGAAGAAGAAGTTGGTATGACCTACAATAATTATTTGTATGTTTAAAAAACACTTTAATAATGTCTCTTTTTTTATAGTAATTTATGCTACCATAGCTAGCTCTTGTAATTTTCCGAGGTATTCTGAAAAAACACGAAGTAAGAATTTAGTGATGAATGGTTTTAAGTTTTATGACTTAAATTACAATGGCAATAGGCGATGGTATTATAAAATTAGTAACAAATCACAGACAATAATTTTACTTCATGGTTTTGGTGCTGATGGCATTACACAATGGTTTAAAACAGCAAAACTATTAAGTAGAAACTATAATGTAATTGTGCCTGACCTGTTAAATCATGGCAAGAGTTTTGACTCTGTAAAAGACTATTCTATTCTTGCACAGGCAGAATATGTAAATCAAATTATTGACACCTTAAAAATTGCCACATCAGTTAGTGTTTTAGGCAACTCATATGGCGGTTTAGTAGCTACCGAATTTTCATATTTGTATCCTGCAAAAACTAATAAACTTATATTAAATGATGCTGTAAATAGATTTTTCTCTCAGGAAATGGCTGATAGTGTAGCGCAGTCGATGGGGTATAAAAAAGTAATCCAAGTTTTGTCGCCAATAAACATTACCGATTTAAAAAAAACATTAGGAGTTATTTACTATCGCAAACCATACATTCCGCGATTTATTTTAAAGCAATTGTTAGGCCCTACATTTAATGATAGGCAAGTTACAAATCAGAAAATTTTGCAACATTTAATTGATAATGAGTCTTATTATCAAAACCGAAACTATTCATTTAATAAAAATACATATTTAATTTGGGGCAGTAATGATAGGCTAATCCCAGTTTTTACCGCAAAAAGATTCTTGAATTATTATAAATTAGATACTAGTCAATTGTATGTGATTTCAAAATCGGCGCACGCCCCTAACATGGAGCATCCTAAAGAATTTTGTAAAATAATAAATGAGATTTTAGCTAAATAAATAATTATGCTGATTTTTACTTAGGAGCTGTTCTTAGCAAGTACAATGATATTAATAAGAATATTGCGTTTGGTATCCAAGCCGCAATAATTGGATGCAGCCCCCCAGAAGTAGCAAATGTATTAGCTACCTGCATAAAAAGTATGTAGCTAAAACTAAGGAGAATTCCAAGTCCAATATGAAGCCCTATGCCCCCTCTTACTTTTCGAGATGCTAATGCTACACCAATTAAGGTTAGTATAAAGGTTGAAAAAGGCATACTCATTCTTTGGTATTTTTCAATCATAAAAAATGGAACTTCATCACTACCTTTCATTTTTTCCTTTGCAATAAAATCATTCAACTCAAAATAATTCATCGTCTCTACATTATTTAAGCGAGTACCAAAATCTTTGGGATACATATTAAACATAGTATCCATTCGTGCTCCCACTTTTATTGATTCTTTTAAGTTATTGATGTTTCTTTGGTAATAATTATTTAATTGCCATTTGTGTTTTAATGTATCCCAAATAATATTATCAGCAAATAATTTCATTTTCAGCTTTCCATCTACAATTTTTTCAAGGGCAAATTTATAACCTATATTGTCAATATTATTGTATGTTTCCATATATATATAGGTTCCTGGTTCAATTTGTCTATGCACATTTAAATCACTAAACATAAAATGGTTTCTGATGAACCGTTCTTCAAATTGTAATCTTTTTTTGTTAGCTTTTGGAATCACAAAATTTATTAGTGTAAAACTTAAAAGTGCTAAAACTGCTGCTGCAATCATATAAGGCAATAACATTCTTTTAAAACTTACACCACTTCCAAGTATTGCTACAATTTCGGTATTAGATGCCATTTTTGATGTAAAAAAAATAACTGCTATAAATGTAAAAAGCGGGCTAAATAGATTTACGAAAAAAGGAATAAAGTTTAAATAGTATTCAAAAACTATATCATGGAAAGTAGCTTTACTACCCATAAAATCATCTAGCTTTTCTGAAATGTCAAAAATGATTACTATACAAATAATAATGGCAATAGCATAAACAAAAGTCCCTAAAAACTTACGGATAATATAGGAGTCTAATGTTTTAAGTTTAAACATAATTCACGCGAAAGTAAAATTATTTTTTTACTGTTTTCTTAATTGGTTTTATTTCGATTGGCCACATCAGCATCCTTTTTAATAAGATTTGCTTTTATTTTAATATACTTGAACTCATATTCAACAATTTGAAATGAGTAATAAGAAAATGTTGTTAATTACCTATTATTGGCCTCCGAGTGGAGGCGCAGGTGTACAACGTTGGCTAAAATTAACCGATTATTTAGTGCAGCTTGGATGGGAGGTGCATGTTGTTACTGTTGATCCTAAAGAAGCCTCTTATCCGCTCATAGACGACTCATTAGTTAGTGAGGTAAATCCTAAGGTAATTCTTTATAAAACAAAAACATTTGAAATTTTAAATTTATATAAAAAGATAAATAACAAAAAGCAAATTCCCTATGCAGGTTTTGCAAACGAAGGAAAAATAGGCCTATTACAAAATGTTTCGCGTTTTATAAGAGGTAATTTTTTTATACCTGATGCAAGAGTAGGGTGGAATAAATATGCCCTTAAGAAAGCAGAAGAAATAATTTTAAAAGAGAAAATAAAAACCGTAGTTACAACTAGCCCTCCACATAGCTCACAACTTATTGGTTTAGCTTTAAAGAAAAAATTTGATATTAAATGGGTTGCAGATTTACGTGACCCATGGACAGATATTTATTACTATGATAAAATGAATCATACTCGAATTGCGAAAAAAATTGATGCGGGTTATGAAAAGAATGTATTAGATAATGCTGATAATATATTAGTAGTTAGTGATTTTATAAAACAACAATTTGCTAAGAAATCATCAAATAACATAGCAAATAAAATTACAATAATTCCAAATGGTTTTGATGAGAAAAACTTTAATAAATCAAATTTAGATACTTTTGAAAAGAATGAAAAGTTTGTTATTTCTTATAATGGCACAATAGCTTCAAACTACTCTATAGATGCATTTGTAGATGGATTAAAGAAATTAATTAAAAAGGAAGGTCAGTTAAATTTTAAACTTCAATTTACTGGGAGTGTAGATTCAACTACAAAAAATAAACTAATTGAGACATTTAATGATTTGGTGAAATTCAATTCTCATGTCAGCCATCTTGAAAGTATTGAAATTCTAAAAAAGTCAGATTTGCTTTTATTGTCTATTCCTAATATAAAAAACAATGAAGGCATTTTAACAGGTAAGCTTTTTGAGTACTTAGCATCACAAAAACCCATATTATGTATTGGACCAACTAATGGAGATGCCGCAAAAATAATTTCAGAATGTTATGCTGGAGCAACTATAGATAATAAGGATTTTGAATTGGCTTATCAATTTTTATCTGAGAATTATAATTTGTGGAAAAGCAATTCAACTACAAATTTAAAATCTAGTAATTACTTGCGGTATTCTCGAAAAACGCAAGCAAAGCAAATTTCCAACTTGATGGAATAATAATATAATATAAAAAAGAAGGCAGCCATCAATGTGATAACTGCCTTCTTTTCTATCCTATAACTAATATATTAACTCTTTTTTTGAGCGTATGCTTTTTTAGCTGCGTAAGCAATGCCAC
Organism: Flavobacteriales bacterium; assembly: GCA_040383485.1. Classification (GTDB taxonomy): domain Bacteria; phylum Bacteroidota; class Bacteroidia; order UBA4408; family UBA4408; genus JBEIDK01. The sequence continues at coordinate 34,016 of JBEIDK010000005.1, read as the reverse complement.
CTCCAATTATTAAGGATAAACCACCATCAATTGGCAGGGCACTAACTGGCGGGCCAGGAAGAGATGGAAGCAAAGTGGGTTGAGCTGTTACTAACTGCGCCATTAATATAAGAGCTAAAATTGATAATGAAGTCAAAAATAAATTTTTCATTTTTTTATTATTTTTTATTTATAAAAACTTTTTGAATTCTAACTTCATTGTTCAATGTTGCTTTCACTAAGTAAGTACCTGTTGATATATTATTAGTGTTAACTTTATATAAACCTTTTTGGTTAGAAGTATTCAATATTTGTAATGACTGACCTGCAACGTTTAATAACTCAACAGTAGAATTTGTATTATTTTCTAAATTAAAATCTACAAATAAATTACCATCATTGCTAAATATTTTTAAGTCATTGCTGCTTTGTATAATTGGTTTAACTGCGGTATTATTTTCACCAACATGAATAAAGAAACGACTACCAACATTACCTTCTAAAAGATTAAACGTTACATTGCTATTCTCTTTTAAATCATAGAAAGTACTAGGATTAGTGCTGCGGTCTTCTAACATCAATGATGATTGTTCATTCACAAATTCATTGTTTAATTCATCAAAACCAATTGTCCAATTGCCAGATTTTGGTACAATAACTCCTAATGGAATAATTGTGTTAGAATTGTTAGCTGACATAAAGTTGAATGCCATATTACGACCATCAATAATTGAATATATATAAGGTCGGTCATTGCCATTAAACATTAATTTTTCAACATCATTCATATCTACTCCAATCTCTGAATTATTTTTTGTACCAAGAATACATTCATCATAATTTGTTATTTCTGATGCTGCTTTTACTTTCAATCTAATCAGACTATTAGAACTGTTATCATTAAAAAACATACCTGCACCATTTAAAGTATTACGCTGAGTGTTAGCAAATGAAATGCTTGTTGCTGCTGGTGCAGAATTAGTTACAACCCAGAAACCATTTGAATGACCCATATATCTTGCATTGCCTATCGTTCTTGCATTAACACCACTACCTTGAGTAGCACCAATTGCAGGCGATTGTAGATTACTACCAGCATAAATAACATAATTACCATTGTTAAAATAGTAAACTGCGTTATATAAAAGTCTACCAGCGTTATCTAATAAAAATGCATCAACATCTATACTACTTGGGTATGGGTTACCAATTAAATTATTTTCTGAAGGAGTTGTACTAACTGAAACAGCAGTATTTTGAGGTGTACCTGCTACATCAATTGTAGTACTACCAGTTGTAGTTATAGAAAAACCTGCACCTGGAATCATAGGTGTTTGAATAGCATTAAACCATTTAGTAGCATTTCCAGTGGCTGTTGCTGCAGAATTATAATACCAAGAGTTAGGCCATATTGTTGGTTGTGAATTTACACTTGCAACATATTGGTAATTTGAAGGAGCTCCTACAACAGTATAATCGTCCGAATAATTTGCAGACACAGTGTTAGGATTTGAAATAGGCGATGTTACGTAATGAGCAGCATTATAAGCAGTAGGTCCAATAAATCTCTCGATAACAACATTACCTGTGAATGCACCAATACCATTAGCTATTTGTCCGGTTGCCGAAGCATTGGATGAAATGATTAAATTACCATTAGAAACTAAAGTACCAGTTACTGGAGTATATACTCCAAAAACTCTTAAAGTACTTGCTAAGGTGTGGGTTCCAGTTCTGTTTAATGTAAAGTTTTTTAATGAACCTCCAGTAATATTTAATGTACCAATTGAACCTGCTGATGGATTTTGAAAATCTAAACTTAAATCATTAGTGTTTAAAGGTGTAATAAAGCCTGCACCTGAAATTGCACCGTTAATTGTGTGTGTTAAATTAGCTGCACCTGATGCTAAACTACCTACAATAGCAAGGTTATTAAAAGTGATGTTTTTAGAAACTGTAAATGTAGTTCCACTAGCAATATTTGTAGTACCACTTGTAGAGTGTAATTCAATTGCACCAGTACCTGAACCTGTTAAAGTTTGAATACCCGATGCATTTAAGTTTAAAGTACCTGTACCAGTAATACTTAATGATGTTGCTACGTTACTATTGTTTACAATATTTGATGAAATAGCAATTGTTCCAGTGTTTGTAAGTGCTAAAGAAGCTCCTGAGTTAATTACTAAACTTCTTATTGTTGCTGCTCCTGCATTACTTGCAGATACAACTGCTCCTAAAGTTAGGTTACCATAAGTTCTACCACTAAAATCAGCACTTGCAACATTGATTGTTTGGTTACTACCTGCTTGAAATTGAACTAATGATGAAGGGGCTGCTAATTGGAAAGGGTTTAAACCAGCAGATTGAATGTAGTTAGAACCACTTTCGAATACCACAGAATTTGCAACACCTCCTAAACCGAATGGTGCACTAACTAAACCAGAAGCAATATTGAATGTTGAACCTGATTTAAAGCTAATAGCATTTGCATTTGCACCTGTTAATCTGCTTGGTGAAGCAAATGTAATAGTTCCATTTATACTAGCAGTAGCACCAGTAGCTAAAGCTATTGTTAAACCTGAAGCACCATTTAAGTTTAAAGTAGAACCAGCAGCAATACTAAAATCGTCAGCCGAAGCATTACCATTGATAGTAATTGTATTTGCTCCTAAACCTTGTAATGCAACATTAGTTGCAGCCGGTATAGTTATTTGGCCTACAGTTTGTGAAGGCACATTTGTAATAACTGTTCCAGATACACCTGCAAAAACTAATATATCATTTGTTGCTGGGCTTGTACGCGCTGGAGTCCAGTTTGCAGCTGTTGTGTAGTTAAATGAACCAACACCTGTTTGATTCCAAGTATAAGTAATACCAGTTATTGGTGTTAATTTATTTCCGGTAGCAAAAGTAGTTGTATTATAATTTTCAGCTCCAGAGTTACCATTATCATTATACTCATAAACTGCAAAATGATATGTTGTACCAGCAGTTAAACCTGTTAATGTAAAAGTATTTCCAGTACCATTGTATACAACATAGTTATCAACACCAATTTGAACTCCTGTACCAAATACTGAGGTTGCAGTGTATGTAGCAGCATCAACTGGGTTAGAGTTTACTGCAGAACCTGCACGAGCCACAACCATTCTTTTTGCGCCATTACCACTTGTAAAGTTTGCAACTATTGAAGTAGAAGTAGTAGTACCAAATGTTAGGTTACCAATTGTACTTGGTTGAGTTGCTAATGTTTCTCCTAAAGTACCGCTTAATGTAGACAATGAAATTTCACCTGAAACAGGATTAGAAGCTACGAAATTTTGAACAACATTGGTAGGAGAAATCGTTTGAATATTTAATTCATAATGAAAAATACCATTCGTTGTAATTTGAGCAATTAATACTCTATTTGTAGCTGTTGGGCCAACAACCCCAGCTAAAACTGAAACAGAAGCATTTGAAGTAACAAATGAATTTCCTATTACAGTATTAAAAACATTAAATGGAGCTAAGTTTTCATCTAACCCTGGATTAACTATTGATGGTGTTACACCAATGGAAAAACCATCTTGAGTTGTTAACGGAATACCTGCAGAAGCATCGGCATTTTGAAGAATTTGAGTTGTTGATGGAAATGCTGGAATATTTACAACATTAGAAGCACCATTGTCTTCTGTTTTTAAAACACCAAAAGCTCCGTTGCAAGCAGCACCTATTGTTAAATATGAATCTAACATAATAGAGTGGTCACCAGCATTTCCAAAATTAAATGTTGGAGTAGAACCATTATCAGTGTTATTAAAAAATGTTGTAGTAGTGTTTAATACCAGTGAGTGACCAGTAACACCGTAAACAGCTTGTAATTTGTAACCTGGCAACATATCAGCATAAATTCTGTAAGTTACTGAACCTACTGGTAAGTTATCTCCAGTTGCTAAAAACGTTTCTGATGCGTCAAGAGCATTCGAAACATAGTACTTTTCGACTATTATATTTTCTAGTCCATTCTGCGCCTGTGCATAAGTACCAATCATAGTACCTAAAGCTGCCAAGAATAAACCTATTATTATTTTTTTCATTTGTTTGAATTAAAATTATTTATTATTTTTTTTGTTAATGAAATAATAGGTATGCCAATCCAAAACCATTAAAGGCTTTGGATTAGCAATTACTATTGATTAGTCGCAGTTTTGGCCAAATTCACCTAAAAGTTGCAAGAAGTCAGCGTTGTCAGTCTTACCATCCAAATTACAATCTGTAGGGCAAGGAACTAAACCTTGTGTTGCAGGAACTAAGTTTAAGTATGACCAATCGGCTAGCCAAGATTTTGTTCCTGCTTTGAATGCACCACGATAAGTAGCAGGTGTAAAGAAACCATCGTTTGCAGGAGTGGTACATGTTGTAGCAATGTTAGTTGTTGGAACAGCATTATAACTATCAATTAAAGCATTTGTAGTTGTATTGATGTTAAATGTATAATCAATACCAGCTACAGAAGGCACAGAAACGTTACCGTCTGTTGCAAATTTTGTATTGTCGGCAGGTAAAATAGCTGCAGTACTGTTTGCGATTGTATTTGCATTTTGAATATTATTTACAAAAGTATTACAACCAACTAATAAAGAACCACCTGTCCAATTTGCATAAGACTCAATGCCAAGTGCACGACTACCTGGTGCTTTTATTAAGTCAAAACCATTTCTCCAATTTGCAAAAACACAATTAAAAATTTCTCCTTCAGTTAATTCTTTAGCCTTAATTGCAGCAATACCTGAGTTATCTCCAACAGTTGATACGTCAACATTACCAATTAATGTAGCGTTATAAATTTGTGGATGTGAACGTGGTAATGCACTTGTTTTTTGATCATCAGCATCAGCTTCAAAACCATTATCAGCAGTTGGTGTAGTTGCTTCTGGAGCTTTCAATCCAAATAAAAATTGAGCCTTACCTGACCAACCTAAATCCCAGTCATACATATCATCAGCACTGTAAAGAACAGAGCAGTATTTTAAATTTACTGTACCACCAAACATTTCAAATGCATCATCATCGCATGACACTACCTCTACGTGGTCAATTGTTGTACCACGACCCACAGAACCTAATGTAATACCGTTTAACTCATTACCAGCAACAATAATATCGCCAGAGTGACGAACTGATACGTAACGTATTATACCAGAGTTATCATTATCATCAGCTTGTCCTACTGGCATTCCATGTAAATTTCTTGCTTCTGCAGCAGTATACCCTTCAACAAAAGCAACTCCAGGAGCACCACCCCATAAACCACCTGCAACGTTATTTGCGGCAGTAATATTGTTGGTAGCTTTTCCTAAAATTACTAATCCACCCCATCTACCTCTTTCAGATATTGGGTATGTACCATTCATTGGGTCAAGTTCGGCAGTAAATACAATTGGACAAGTTGCAGTACCAGCAGCAATAATTTTTGCACCACGAGTTACAACTAAAGCTGAAGCTTGACCACCAACACCACCAACATCTTTACCTAGGATAACAGTTCCTGGATTAATGGTAATGGTTTTCCCATCAGGTACATAAATTTTCTTAGACAACAGATAAGTTTTGTCACAAGTTAATACTGTATTTGTAGCAATTAAATCACCTTCATTGGCACCACTTGTAATTGAGTTAGGAGCTAAACCTAAGTCAACTACAGGACGAAGATTAAAAGGAGGACAACCACAGTCTTGACCAATGTTGGTTTGTGCAAAACTGTTAGACACACTAGCAGCAGCTATAGCAGCTACTGCAAACATTTTTGAAAAGTTTTTCTTTTTCATTTTTTTTCGTTGTTAATTTTTAATTTGTTTATATTTTTTAACAGCGCAAATGTTCATGTTAAAAGTTAAATCAAAATTGATTTTGATTTATTAAAACAATAAGAAAGTATTTGCAAATTGTTATGGAATTGACATTTTGAGTTAAAAATGATAACAATTAATGATAATTGAGTTAACAATAAATTAACGCTTGTTTGATTTAATATATTAACTACTAAAGCACTAGGTATAGAAAAGAAAATCTATATTTCTTTTAATATAATTGTAATTAAAATTAAGAATCTAATTAATGAAGTTAAATAAAGTAAGATAGTAATCATTGATTCAGAAATTTACGATTTTCTGAAGAAAATTTACTATAAAAATTATAAGAAAAGGAATTCTTACTCGAGGTAAATGGTACATCTAACGAATTGTATTTTATAAACTCTTATATTTTATATGTTATGGTAATCGATGAAAATACTTATGGACACTTTGTTTGCCGTGCATTTGAAAATGAATTTATTGCTGATAATTTAAGCTTAATAAATAAAAAAATGCCATATTTCGGAATGATGAAGATTAAAATGAATTTATTAAGCATTAAATAATGATAGAATTTATTAACCAGTTAAAAATCAGAAATGAAACATTATTTTATTATGGTTTATTATGTTTTATTTTCTCAATTATTTTCCTAGTTCTAACCAAACTTACAAATGTTAATGTTTATAATGCAAATGCATGGTATAAACCATTTAAATTTGCATTTTCAACCTTTTTGTTTGCATGGGCTATGGCTTGGTACTGTTCTTATTTGCCATCTTTTAATATCATTCTGTTTAATTGGACAGTAATAATATTATTAGGGTTTGAAATTGCTTACATTGCATTACAGGCCAGTAAAGGTCAACTATCGCATTATAATTTAAGCACACCTTTATATTCCGCCTTGTATTCTCTCATGGCTATAGCAGCAACTGTTGTTACCGTTTATACAGCCTATGTTGGCTATCTTTTTTTTATAACTGAATTTACTGACTTACCTAGTTATTATGTTTTGTCAATTAGACTTGGAATATTATTGTTCGTTATATTTTCTTTCGAAGGTTTTGTAATGGGGTCAAAGCTTACACATACTATTGGCGGTCAAGATGGAGAAGATGGAATACCAATTTTAAACTGGAGCACTAAATTTGGCGACCCACGAATTGCTCATTTTATTGGTATGCATGCCTTACAAATATTGCCTTTTTTGTCGTACTACATCTTTAAAAGTACAAAAGCAACCATTGTAATTGCAATTCTTTATGCAGTATTGGCATTTTACACCTTAATACAAGCATTAAAAGGCAAGCCATTTTTTAAGCAAAACAAACAAGAGCAAATTCCTTAACAAAACAATAACATTTAGTGCACATTCAAAATAACTTAACTGTTCATGTTTGTAAAAATATTGAACATGAAGAAGATAGTTTTTTTGTTAAGCCCGATTTTAATTCTTGTTCTATTATTAGGGTTCTCATCAAAAAGTTTAAATCATCCAACTAATCCTGTAAAGAAGAAAGGTACTATTGATTTAAACAGTGCATCAAGTCAATTAAATGTATTATTAAATATTATTGGCAATACTATTGATACTTCAAATTATAAACTACAGTATGCAGAAGTATCTTTATTGTGTGAAAACAAAATCGATTATTCGAAAATTAAAATAGCTAGCAATTCTAAAAAAAATAGCCGCAAATTTGAAAAATATAAAATTAAAATTGTTCCAAATTTGAATAATCAAAGCCATTTTGATTTTAATCAAATAAAATTCTTGAGAGAAATAGAGGATGAAATTCAGAATATCAAAGACATTTACGCTGATGAGAAATCTTTTGAAATGTTAGTTTATTTTTCAATTACCAAATTACCTGATGGTAGAATATACCTTAAAAGAAAAGGAATCAAGAATTATGCTTCAAATAAAAAGTATGATTGTAACATTATCAAGCTTATAATAGAGAATAAAAACTATAACCAAAAATCAAATTTAGCATTTAACTTACACTAAGTTTAGATTTTATTCAGTAACTAGAATAACTAAAAATTTAGAGGCTGCCCAAAAATCTTTAGAGTTATTAATCTCAAGTAAATCAACATGTTTTTTTGTTCCGATAATTTTATAGCTGTTGATAGGATGCACTGTGATTAGCTTGGCAGTTTTAGCATTAATATCAATGGTTGTATTGGCCTTAATATTTATTTTTCTAAAATGATTTTTATTAAAATTATCACTCATTTTAGTAGATTTTCCTATACCAATAAAACCACCTTCGTTTGAAATGATATTCTTTTTCTTTAGTTCTTTTTCCGTTCCTATTGCATAGTAGGCGGTATTCATTTCAATACTTTTCTTTGAACTTTCTTTTGTTTTTTCCGTGATTTCATTATTCAAATCTTTCAATTCTGTATTAATTTTTCCGAGGTGGTCTTTGATATCACCAAGTTCCATATCACGAATTTCAAGGTCTTTGTTTACCCTATCAAACATTTTATAAATGCTTACAACTAGAGCATTTGACTTATCTAAACTACTATCTTGATTTTTAATTTTTTCTTTTAAAAGTTCCATTTTTTTCTTGTTCCCTGCCATATAGTTATCAATTGTAGCAAGGTCATCCATTATTAATTCGGAGGTTGTTTTGTTAGTAATGTCTTTAGAGTTGGTGCTAATAATTTTCTCCTTAATTTTGATAGAGTCTAAATTTTCTTGAATTTCATTAATAGTAGTAACGTATGATTCTAAAATACTGTCTCTTTTATTAAATTGTTCTTTAACTTGTTTTACTTCAACAGTTGGGGTTGCTGTTTCATTTTTGCATGAGATAAAATAAAGTGCAAAAATTAAAATTAAGATTACTTGATTATTACGCATGTTTTTTTTTATACAAATAAAATAAATACATTTTAAATTTAGTTCTATTTTATATCTAGATTATTAATTTAATAATTTAATAAAGTTTGATGTTTGACCTTAAAAATTTTAATTGTAACAAAAATTGATTTTTTAGTAATAAGACAAATAAAATATATTTGCACGATGGACATACAAGTTTTAAAATCGAAAATTCATAAGGCAAAAGTTACTGAGGCAAATATCGATTACATTGGTTCGGTAACTATTGATGAAAATTTAATGGATGCTTCCAATCTTATAGAAAATGAACAAGTGCATGTTCTTAATTACAGCAATGGAGCTAGAATAATTACCTATGTAATAAAAGGTGAAAGAGGTAGTGGTATTATATGTTTAAATGGACCCGCTGCCTTGCATTTTTCTAAAGATGATTATGCTATAATTATATCTTATGCTACAATGAGTTTTGAAAACGCAAAAACTTTTGTTCCGAAAGTTATTTTTCCAGATGAATTAAATAAGGTATAATTCGTTTATTTTAATTAATGCCACTTTAAATCTATTTTATCAGCTCATTTTCATTGTTTGTCAACATGAATTGAAAATTTGAATTTATTATTTTCAATATTTATTTCTCTAAAAAAAATATTTTCTAACTTTTAGCTTGTTAATGAATTGTTAAGTAATAAAAGTATTTATAATGCTTTTGTTATCAATTTACTTATTAGAAACCTTTAATTTATTATTAAAGTATAACAGCAAAATATTTTATGATCAATTTAAAAATTAAGAGTAAGTTATTACTTGCGTTTATAACTGTTAGTGTTTTCTCGTTGTTATTTGTCTTAGTTAGTATTTGGATTTATAAAGAGCGTGAAAGAATTTCGGAAGAATTAAATACACTAGAGGATATCCAGATATTATCCTTACAACAATATAAATTACAGCAAGAATTCTTTTTACATGAAACCATCAATATTGAATTTTACAAAACAGGCAATAGTTTAATACTAAACAATCATAAACAATTAGCCGATAAAATAAACTCAAATTTGCAATCTTTAATCAATAGTGTTGAAGCAGGAATTTTATTTGCACCTAACTTTTTGAATAATTTAATAAAGGAGCAAAATAATTATGAAAACCTTTTTAAAGAAGTCGTTAAGGAAATAAAATTTAAAGGTTTTAAGGATTTTGGAATAGAAGGTGAAATGAGAAACTATGCTCATGCATTAATGGAAGTAAAAAATTTAAATCAAACTAAAATTTTAATGCTTCGCAGAAATGAAAAAGACTTCATCATTAGAAAAGAAGTTATTTACATCAGTCAATTTAATTCATTAATTACTAATTTAAAAGAGGAAATAAAGAGCAATGGAAATTTGTCTATTTACGAAAAAATTAGACTTGATTCAATTATCAATGGATATAGTTCTGCCTTTAAAAAATTAGTAAATTCAAATACACATCTAGTTGGCCAAAATAATAGGTCAGGTTTAGTATTTCAACTATCAAATAAACATAATTTGATAATTAACAGCATTTTAATTAACAAGCTTAGAGCATCTAAAATTATTAGTAATGTTTTTCAAAAGCTTATGATTACAGCAATAACAACCATCATAATCATTTTTATACTTGCTTTTCTTTTTAGCTATAGAATTGCTTTTGAAATCTCTAAACCAATCGAAAAATTGAACATTCATATTAATAAATATATTGAAAGTAAGTTTACTATTACCCCATTATTAGAAGAGAAAAACTCACAAGATGAAATAATTATTTTAAGTAATAATTTTTTTAAAATGTCTCAAGAAATTACAGGTTATATTAAATTTTTTGAGCAAAAAGTTGATGAGAGAACATCTGAAATTAATAAACAAAATAAAGAGATAACAAGACAAAAATTAAAAATACATAACCAATATAAGGAATTATTTATTAAAAATATTTCACTAGAAAAACAGCAAAATTTAATTTTAGAAAAGAATAAGAATATAACAGATAGTATTCTTTATGCCGAAAGAATACAGAAGGCCATTATGCCATCAAAAGCTAAGCTTAGAAATATTGTGCCCAATGGGTTTATTTTTTTTCAGCCTCGCGATATTGTGAGTGGTGATTTCTATTTCGCAATTGAAAAGGGAGAAAAAGTTTTTTTTGGAGTTGCTGATTGTACAGGACATGGTGTGCCAGGGGCATTTTTGAGTATTATTGGTAATCATGCACTTAGAAGGGCTATTAATGAATTTAATTTGGAAATACCTTCAGAAATACTGAATAAGGTAAACGATTTGGTTGAGGATAACATTAGCAATCATGATGAAACAATCATTTATGATGGTATGGATATTGCAATTTGTGCATTCGACAAAAAGAATAATATTATTGAATACGCTGGTGCAAATATGCGATTGTGGTTAGTAAGAGAAGAGGAAGAAGACAATAGCTTTTTAAGTATAAATACAATTGATGTTGTTGAAACAAATTTAAAATGTAAATTGGTTGAGTATATGCCCGATAAACAACCCATTGGTCATTTCCTTTTTCGAAAGCCATTTACAAATAACAAAATATCAGTTAAGAAGAATGATAGGCTTTATATAAGTTCTGACGGATTTAGTGACCAATTTGGAGGGCAAAAAAATAAAAAATATAAGAATAATAGATTTAGAGAATTGATACTTAATATTCAAGAAAAAACAATGGATGAACAAAAAATTGAAATAAAAAGTGAGCTAAAAAATTGGAAAGGTAATAATGAACAAATAGATGATATTTGTATTTTAGGAATTCAAATATAGAATCAAAAAATTATTTTTTCAACAATAGTGCATGAATTGTTCTATCTAATTTTCTATCCATGTTTTTTTTATCAAATTTTCTCTTAACAACTACCAATGTTGTTATTGAACCAATAAGTATTGATATAGATATAGCTATTACGATTTCCATTTTGAAGCTTTAAAATGCAATAGTAGTTTCTTCATATTAGTTAAATGTTATTCTATTGTGAAATAACATTATTTACTAATTGTTTACATGAAATTAATATACGCTCCTAAATATTAATAATAATTTTATTCTAAACTCCACTTTAAGAATTAACTCATTGCTTCATTTGTAAAACCAATATAAAATGAAACAACATAAGACAATTGTAATTTCGGATTTACATCTTGGAATTAAAGCATCAAAAGCAAAAGAGGCTTACAAGTTTTTAAAAAACAACAGTTGTGAAACATTAATTCTTAATGGTGACATCATCGATGGTTGGCAATTAAAAAAATCGGGGAAGTGGAAAAAAAAGCATTCCAAATTTTTTAAATTGATACTAAAAATAATGTCAGATAAAAATATGCAGGTCATTTATCTTAGAGGAAACCATGACGATTTTTTAGATGAGATTATGCCATTCGAAATTGGTAATTTTAAGTTAAGAAGACAATATATTTTGAATAGTGGAACCAATAAATACTTGGTAATACATGGAGATATTTTTGATTCTATAACTTCTAATTTAAGTTGGCTTTCAAAACTTGGCGATGTTGGTTATACTTTACTTCTTTGGATGAATAGGCATTATAATCATATACGACAAAAAAGAGGAAAAGATTATTATTCATTGTCAGCAATTATTAAAAATAAGGTTAAAAAAGTTGTGAATTTAATATCTGATTACGAGAAAAAATTGACCCAATTAGCAAATGAAAAAGGATGCAATGGAATAATTTGTGGTCATATACATCAAGCAGATAACAAAATGATTGGAGACATTCATTATTTAAATTCTGGGGATTGGGTTGAAAGTATGACCGCTCTTGTTGAAACACATTCTAACCAATGGGAAATAATTGATTATGTATCTTGGAATAAAGCACATAAATTAAAAAAAGAACAAAAAAGCAAAATTGAAGACCATTCTAGCAAGCAGCTAAATAGTAGTTTACTCAATAAGGCAAGTTAATATAATTTCCAAATTTTTATTATATAATTAATAGACAAGTTATGAGAGTTGTTTTTGTTATTCAAGGCGAGGGTCGTGGTCATTTAACGCAGGCACTAGCCCTTCATGAAGAATTAAATAAATATGGAATTAAATTACTAGCAGTAGTGGTTGGAAAGTCTACGAATAGACAAATTCCTGATTTTTTCATCAATAAAATTGACGCGCCAATTGTAAAATTAGATAGTCCAAATTTTGTTTTTGATAGTAAAATGAAAGGTGTAAATATGCCCGCAACAATTTTAAAAAACTTAAAAAAGCTACCAGCATATTTTAAAAGTGTAAAAAAACTATCTGATATCCTTAAACAATATGATCCTAAATTGATAATTAATTTTTACGAGCCTTTGGTTGGACTTTCCAAAATATTAAATAAAAATCCTTTTCCAGTATTTTCAATAGCACATCAATATATTTTTGAGCATCCTAAGTATATTTTTCCAAAAGGATTTATTTCAGAAAGACTTTCAATCATAAACTATACTAAATTTACATCGAGAGGTTCATTAAGAAAGTATGCCTTATCCTTATATGAACTAGAAAATACCATTAGTAACATAAAAGTAATTCCGCCGCTTTTAAGAAATAGTATTTATAACTTGGTGCCTGATGACAAGGGTTTCATTCTTGTTTATTTGCTTAATGAAGGTTATTTAGAGGAGATTAGGCAATTTAAATTAATGAATCCAACGTTAGAAATACATTGTTTTACTGATAAGAAAAATCTTGAAATTGATTTTGAATTAGAACCAGGTTTGTGGCTTCATAAAATTAATGATATTCTTTTCTTAGAAATGATGAGTAAGTGTAAAGTTTTATTAACAACTGCCGGTTTTGAGAGCATTGCGGAAGCTATGTTTTTGGCTAAACCTATAATTATGGTTCCATTAAAAGGGCATTTTGAACAGTATTGTAATAGCAGAGATGCCGCAAATGCAGGAGCAGGAATTTACTCAGATACTTTTAGTCTAAATTCTTTCAGTTTGTTAGCGGAAAGTGATAGAACAAAATCAGAATTTAAATTGTGGCATACAAAAAATAAAAATATTTTGGTAGAAGATATTTTCGAATTCGTAAAATCGAAAGATCAGTTTAATATTAACACTAATTTTAATTTAACGGTTGTTTAGAATAGTTACCTAGACAAATTATAGAATACTATGAAGAAAGAAGCGTTGTTCATTGTTAATCCAATAAGTGGGGGCAAATCAAAACTGAAATTTTTAAAGCACTTAAACAATTTCAAATTTAAAAATCTTAAGCCTACCATTTTGATGTGGAATTTAAGTGAAGAGTGGAAGGAAATTTCAGAAAAAATAGTTAACTCCAATTACGACATCTATGTGGCTGTAGGAGGTGATGGAACAGTGAACTTGGTAGCAAGAAATTTAATTAATACAAAAAAAGTACTTGGCATTGTACCATTTGGAAGTGGTAACGGATTATCAAGGCATTTGGGCATTTCAATGAACCCGATAAAAGCACTTAATAAATTGGATTGTAATTTTGAAACCCTAACTATTGACTCAGGTACTGTAAATAATTACAATTTTTTTTGTACTACAGGTTTTGGTTTCGATGCAGTTGTTGCAAATGCTTTCGCACAACTCAAATCCAGAGGGCTTTTTGGCTATGTTAAAACCACTTTACAGTTATTAGGAAGATATGTTCCTCCTACTTATAAAATTGAATCGAAAGATTTTGCATGTCAGAAACAATACTATATTATAACCGTGGCAAACGCAAATCAGTTTGGGAACAACGTTAAAATTGCGCCCAAAGCAAGTGTTAATGACAACTTGTTAGATTTAGTTGCTATTAGACACAGCTCATTAACCAATTTACTTATAATAGCACTAAAGTTATTATCAGGAAATGTATTAAAAAGCAAAAGGGTAAAGTTCAAACAAATTGAGCATTTAACCATATCAAGTGATAAGCCTTTCTTTTTTCATTTAGATGGTGAACCTATGAAAGAAATAAAATTTGCAGAGATTAAAACATTGCCTCATTCATTAATTGTTGCTATCTAGATGAATCTATCATATTATTGCAACACTTATTTGAAAATGTGATTATTTAAAGATGGCGAAAGTTATTCATAGTAAAAATACAATTAGTCTTGATAAAGATAAGTTAGTGTTTAATGATAGTTTAAATAAGAAACTATCATTGACTATCGTATTAATATGTTTCTTACTTTATGCCAATACTCTTAATTCTATATAAGGCATATCATTAAAATTAATATTAAAACCCAACTTTCAAAGACCATTTTGAATATATCTTAAATATTAAATACATTCTGCAAAGTTATACAGACAAATAAAATATTTTTGAGATACAAATTAACTCTAGTAACACTCCGTTAACATTAAATATTAATTCTCTTAATACAATATTAACTTTTCGATAATAATAGTTTTAACCTGACTTAACTCCAAGAATAAATATTTGCACATTAAAATTATGTCTAAATAAATACAATCTGCAAATAAAAATGAAAAAAATACTACTTGGTTTAAGCCTTATATTTATTAGTAATAGAGCCATTTCACAAAATGGATTAGAAAATATTATTGTTGAAAAATACTATATTTCTGATGCAAATGATGCAGCCGCAAATACAGTTGGTGGAGTTTTACCTGTTGGTTCAACTACCTATAGAATTTATGTTGACATGTTACCCGATTATAATTTTCAAGCTGCCTTTGGATTAACTGGACATGAATTAAGATTAGAAACATCAACTTTATTTTTTAATAATGAAGATTATGGATCAACTTCACCAACATTTTCAAAAAATAATTCAAGAAAAAATACTGTAATGCTTGATTCATGGCTTTCAGTTGGAGCTGGATGTAATGGTAATTTCGGAGTTTTAAAATCAGAAGATAACGGCGTAAGCACAAATGTAAATAACTTTAGTCCATTAGTTTTACAAAATGCGGACCCTGCAGCAGGAATTGCTTTAACCTTACAAGATGGACTATTAGCTGTAACCGGAAGGTCACCTAAGGCAGTAACGGCAGTTGGAATTTCTACAGAAATTGCAATTTTTAATAATCAAAACGACGGAACCAATGGACCAGTATTTTCCACAACAAATGGATCATGGGCTGCGTTAGGTGGGGCTAAAGGAGCTGATACGGTTGTAAACAAAGTGCTAATTGCGCAAATAACTACTAATGGTGTTTTCAAATTTAAATTAAATATTCAAATTGGTACTCCTAGCGGAGGAGTTGAACAGTATGTAGCAGAAAACCCTGTTGGCAATGAAATTCAAATACCTTCTCTTATTTTTGATTCTTCATTAATTACTGATGTTTATGATAATTCAACAAAAACAGTTCATTCAGTTAAATTCAACCCCAACCCTGTTACGAGTAAATTAAATCTAGAAATAGTTTCTTCAAAGCCAAATACCTCAACAAGCAATAGTTTTACCATTACAGGTGTGCAAGGAAACACCATAATGACCCATAAATTAGGCGCACTAAATTCAGTTTATAATGATACTATAGATTTATCATCATTATCAACAGGTTTATACTTTATTACTTTCGATTTAGACGGTACAACTATTACCAAAAAATTAATAAAGAAATAGTATTTCATTCTGTACTCCTATTCGTATGAAATATCTTCTATCAATACTATTATTGATTTTCACTTTTATTGATGAAATATATGCCCAAGGTATTGTAAGGGGAAAGATTACTGATGAAAATGGAGAAGGTATCATTGGAGGTATTGTTGCTTTAAAGTCAAACAAAAACATTGCAACAAATACAGACTTAGAAGGTAACTTCAGTTTGAATATGCCTGATTCAACTGCTCAAATTATTGTAGCTACTTATATTGGATATACTCCTAAAGAAGAATTAATACCCGCATTGAAAAAAGGAGAAATTCTAATCAAAAACTTTGATTTAAAACCTACTACCAAAGAAATTAAAGAAGTAACCATAGAAGCTAAGGCTACAAAAGCCAAAGATTATTATATGGTAAAGCTAAAACAAAATTCAGCTACCTCTATTGACTTTGTATCGTCCGAAACCATGAAAAAAACTGGTGATGCAAATGTAACAAGTGCAGTGGCAAGGGTATCAGGAGTATCTACTAATGGCCAGTTTATTACTGTAAGAGGTATTGGAGATAGGTATGTAAAAACAACCATTAACGGAGCCAGAATACCAACTTTAGACCCATTTACAAATAATATTAAACTAGATTTATTTCCCTCAAGTTTAGTAGACAATATTATCATTACAAAAACCGCAAGTCCTGACTTGCCAGGTGATTTTGCAGGAGCTTACCTTTCTGTTGAAACCAAAGATTATCCTGATAAATTAACTATAAATATCGAAAGTTCTGCAGGTTATAATAATCAAAGCACGCTTACAGACGTTCTCTCATCTCAAAGAAGTGAAACGGACTGGTTAGGTTACGACAATGGATTTAGAAATAAAAGCCATGATGACTTTGTGGTATTTAATTCAAATCAAAGCCCATATGAAGAATATGTAGCTTTAGGACTTGGTGACTTTTACAAATCCTTAGGCGTTAATAAAGAAACACCTTGGAATCAAACTTACGATAAATTAGGTTTGGTTGAATTGGGCTTGCTTGACAAAGGCAAGATAAATGATTTAGAGTCATATCAAAACGCTCGCAAAAGTTACTATGAACTTGGTTATAAAAGTAAAGCTTTTGAAGTTATTAATGCAGATGCAACAAAGTCCGGTCAATCTTTTTCGAACAATTGGGAGCTAACTAGAAGAAGGGCTCCATTAAATTTTACCCAAAGTTTTAGTATCGGTAATCAAGTATTATTTTTTGGAAAACCACTCGGCTTTCTGGCAGGATTCAAATATGGAAATTCAAACCAATTCGACCCAAATGCTAGGGCAAATAGAGCAGGTATTGCACAAGGTCCTAATGGGGAAAAGGTTGATGTAGTAGCTTCGATAGCTGAGCAAGAAGTTGCAAGAGAAACAAACGGTTGGAGCGCACTTTTTAACTTGGCATATAAATTTAGCCCAAATCATAATGTTTCATTATTGTTCATGCCTAATTTTATTGGTGTGAACAATGTAAGAAACTTTAACGATTTTAGTGATGATGAATTTACATCAATATCTAAAGCGCAATTTTACGAACAAAGAAAGCAGTTGGTTTATCAATATAAATCAAACCACTATATACCATCCTTAAAATTAAAAATTGATGCTAATGCCAGTTATACCTCAGGAAGCAGTATTGCCCCCGACTTTAAAAACTTAAAATACTTAAAACTAGAGCAAACAAATGAATATCAGATGGGCGTTAATAGTAGCCGATTTTACAGATATTTGAACGATAATATTTTTGATTCTCATATTTCTGGAGAGCTACCAATATTTGAAAAAACTGGGTATTTAAGAAAAATTAAAGCAGGAGTAGCATATCAATCAGGCAATAGCGATTATAATCAATATAATTACTCTGTTATATACGGTCCTTTGGCTGATTTTGTATTAGTAAATAATGATATTAATAATTTTTTCGCTACAGAAAATTACGGATTTAGTAATGCTATCTTTAATGGGCAAAATGTCACCACAGTCAATCAGCATTATATTCGAGATGTAGCACCATCTAATCGCATAGTTGGTAGCAATAATATATTATCAACCTATGCGTTATTGGATTATACCTTTGTACCAAGATTAAGAGTCTCTGGGGGCTTAAGAATAGAAAAAGCAAATATATTTACCGATGTTTTTGAATATGATTCCTTAAAGTATGCTCCTGATGATGAAAGAAGATTTTCGCCTGGAGATTTATTTTATTTAAAGCCAGGTAAACTAAATGAATTAAGCTTTTTACCTAGCGCAAATATTATACTTAAACTGAGAGAGTCGGAGGCCTCACCAATAAATTTAAGGCTAAACTTTAGCCAAACTGTTGCTAGGCCAACTACAAGGGAAATGTCTGAAACAGTAGTTTTTGATTACAATTTGTTGGCTACAGTTTTTGGTAATTCCGAACTTAAAATGGTAAGAATTAATAACTATGATTTAAGATTAGAGTCCTACTTTGAAAATGGAGATAATATATCGGGAAGTATATTTTATAAAGATTTTAAAAATCATATTGAAATTGTTCAAGCAAATATTGGTTATAGCTGGCAAAATGTAGATAAGTCGTTTGTGCAGGGTATTGAAATTGAAGCTAGAAAAGGACTAGGGAAACACCTCGAATTCAGAGCTAATGCAACCTTCGTAAAATCTGAGACAAACTTTATCCAGCAACAATTATTGATTAATAGTGGTGTTAAAGAGTATATTCCTGTCGATACGATAAAAAGAACCATGTTTGGGCAATCACCTTATGTGCTTAATGGCATACTTACTTATAATTCTGATACCTTGGGTTTAGGTGTTACTATTAGTTATAATGTACAAGGACCAAGATTGGTATTGGTGTCTACAGATGGTTCTCCTGATATTTTTGAATTACCTCGACATTTAATTGATTGTAAAATTTCAAAAAAAATTGGCAAACATTTTAGTACAAGTTTTACCGTTAGAGATATTTTAAATGCTCCAATACGACGTTCTTATAAGTATGGTGATAGTTACACGCTTGACTTTGATAAATTTAGATATGGTACAAATTACATATTGGCAGTTGCCTATAAATTCTAATTAAAATGAGGCTGTTTTGTTTGCAAATCATGTGTTTATTACTTTTAACAAGTATAAAAGTTCAAGCTCAAATTGAAAAAGTGTTTGTTGAAAACTATTACTTGAGTGATAGTATTGATGCAACCGATATGACAGGAGGGGTTTTAGAAATTGGTAGTAAAACTTACCGTATTTATATTGACTTAAAACCAGGAACAAAAATTAAAAAAATATATGGGGATGCTTTTCATCCTATAATAATAAAAAGTACAGAAAATTTTTACAACCATGCTACCGATGGTCAAACCTTTGGTAAAGATTTTAGTAAAAATAGACTTGGAGAGAGTACTGTTGCTCTAGATACGTGGCTTACCATAGGACAAGCTACTAAGTCATCTACATCAAATACGTATTTTGGGTTGCCAAAAATTTATGATATGGACGGCTCAGTTATTGGTGGAATAAATAATGATGGAGGAAGCGAAGCTATTGCTGAAGGATTATTAACCAATAACAGTTCTTTTGCTGGAATTCCATTAATAACTTCGGATGGTTTAGATACCATGCTATCCTTGCCAGATGGCTGGGGAAGTTATGGAATAGTCGATTTTAATACTGCAGAAGATTCAACTATTTTTGGTTCATTAGTACAAGGCAATGAGTTTATAAGCTACGATGCAGGACTTCAAAATTCAGGTACTAGCGGAGTAGTTCCTGATAGCAATCAGGTATTAGTTGCACAGTTAACAACAAAAGGCGATTTGACTTTTGAATTAAACATTGAGGTTGAAGAAATAGATGGTGTGTTTACGAAAATTGTAAAATATGTTGCAAATGCAGACACTTTGTTTGATGGAGAGGTTGTATGCCCATTTTTGAAGTTTCCTTTAGAATGTGGTTGTACAGACCCTAACTATTTAGAGTATAGTGATAATTATGGATGTAACAATCAAGATTCTTGCAAAAATAAAATCATTTTTGGATGCTTAGATACTTTGGCATGTAATTACGACCCAAAGGCAAACTTTAATTTGAAATCTTTATGCTGTTATCCTGGTTATTGTAATGATAGAGACTTGAGTTTGGTATGCCCTGAGTTAAGAACTGGAACATTCGAATTTTTCCTATATCCAAATCCAGCAGACGACATTATCAACCTGAATTTTACACTTTCTGAAGTTTATCTAATAAAATACGCTGTTTATAATTCTTTTGGCACTGAAGTGATTGCTGAAAGAGCACTTGGAAGTTTGAATGGTACTAATTTAGAACAAATTAATGTTAGTAGTTTAATTGCTGGGAGTTACATTTTTAAACTAAATGTTGGAAATAATCTTTTTAAGAAAATGTTTACAAAAAAATAATTGGTCATGAGGTTTAGTAATAAAATTTACCAAATAAGCTTAATATTTTCTTTATTCCTTCTTGTAGTTAATAGTTGCAAAAAGAAGACTATTGAGTTAGAAATACCTCAAATTGATTCAATTTATGATGTTGATAGCAATGTTTATAAAACTATGAAAATTGGAAATCAATGGTGGATGATTGAAAATTTAAAAGTAAAAACTTTCAGAAATGGAGTACCAATAAATTCAGCACAATCTAGTAGTTCATGGAAAAACAAATCTTCTAGTTATTGTTTATATGATGCAAATTCTAATGCACCAGGATTGTTATATAACTGGTATGCAGTTGTTGATTCAAATGAAATTGCACCTGAAGGTTGGCATATCCCAACAGATGATGATTGGAAAATATTAGAAAAATATTTAGGGATGACGCAATTACAAGCCGATAGCATCAGTTGGCGTGGAACTGACCAAGGAGACCAATTAAAAATTAAAGGATTAAAAGGTTGGAAAAAGTATGATAATGTTTGGCCTACCAACAAATCTGGATTTACTGCTTTAGCTGGAGGTTGCCGCTTACAAGATGGAGTTTGGTCAGACCCTGGTTTGTCCTCGACAGGTTTTTGGTGGACATCAACAGAGAATACAACCAGTAATAATGCTTTTTACAGGCATTTGGACTATAAAAATGAAAATATTTTTAGACATAGTATTTCAAAGAATTACGGCATGAGTGTTAGGTGCGTTAAGGATATTCAATAGTTAAGGTCCAAGAATTACCATTCGAATTATTAGTATTTGTATGAAATATTTTAAACAGAAGATAAATAATTCATATTCAAAACCAATTATTATAAAGTTAATTGCTGGCAATTACAAATTAATAAGCCATAACAATGATAATATTGAAATAGAAGGTAGTTTTAAAAGAACATTATTAGTTACGATAATAAAAGATGAGGGCGATTTTATTTCAATTAAACGACAAAAATTAAGCACTTTAATACCAAAAAATTTAAAAAAACTTGTAGTAATTAAAGTACCAACAAATTCCAAAATATCCTTTCGACATATTAGAGGAAATTTAACTCCCGAAGGAACCTTTGAGAGTTTCGATGTAAAAATTCTTTCTGGAAAAATAGATGTAGATTTAGAAAAATTTCAAATCAATCGTTTTGCACATTTTGAATTGTATTCTGGAATTATTAATTTAAATAATGTTGTTGCAAGTACCAATTCAAAGAAGAAATTAAGCAAAATTGTAAACATGAATAGTATTAATGGATACAATATAAGTGCCCACGTTAAATATGGTAATATAGTTGAAGTTAATACTAATGATAAAGATGTTGCCTTAAATAATTCCAATACTTAATAACAGACCTATGAAATTGAATTCACTTTTACAGTTTTTCGTTCCCAAAAACAAAAACTATTTTCCACTCTTTTATGACATAGCTTTAGTTAGTTTAAAAATGACAGAGCTGATGAAAAGAATTTCTGAAACAACTGATAATGAAATGCGTTTGAGCTTAGTATCGGAATTAGTTCAACTGAATAACAATTGTCATTCAAAAGCAAAGGTAATTATTGAAGAGATGAAGAAAAGTTTTATAGCTCCTTTTGATAAGGAAGATATATTATACTTGAGTAAGCAACTTATTCATTTTACTGATGATATTCAAGGAAGTGCTAATAGATTACTTCTGCCAGATATTAATAAAATTAAGGAACCGGTAGTTGAACTTATCAATTGCATTTATAGTGCAGCACAAGAGCTAACTCAAATTTTTAATAAAATTCATGATTACTCTGAGTACTCTTCAATTAAAATACTTTGCAGAAATATTTGTGAAATAGAATATAAGGCTGATAAAATTTTCAATAGTGCAATGTCTTCCTTTTTTGACAATCAAAAAGATGCATTAACCGCTTACAAGTATAAGGAAGTGCTAGAGTCACTCGAAGTAACTACTGATAAATCGAAAGCAGTTGCATTAACCATTGAGTCTGTTGTTTTAAAGTATATTTAATAAGGCTATTTATTATTTAACTTAAAAAAAATATTATAATAATATTAATCTCATTTGATTCAAATATTTTTGCTACAAATAAAAAGCAATGAAAAGTAAATCATCAAATCAATCTAAAGATAATCAAGCAAGATTAATGGCATTTCTCTTCTTTTTTTTCTTATTTATGATTTTTAACTTTTGGGTACTTAATTAGTTAATAGCCTTTTTAAAACTTAATACTTTTATTATGGTAAAGAGAACAAGAATTTATTTTTCAGAAGAGTATCAAAGAATATATCATTTAAATAGAAGAACAAAATTTATGTTGATTAAAACTAGATTTAAGTATTGGTTTAAAACAATGGTAAGTTATTTCAATTTTCATTTAGGAAATATGAGAATGAGGTAACATTAAGCCAATGTTAATTCTTTACTTTTATTTACTTAATAAACTAGTAATAATAACTTAAGTAATAGCTAACAATAGACACTTTTATTTGTGAAAAAGTAATTTATTAGTTAAGGTATGATTAACATAGGTAAAATCTTTAATGATTTTTTTGAGGATTCTACAATCACAAATTCTAGGTATATAAGTTTTTCGCAAGACCATATCTCAAGAATGCAAAAAAACAATCACAATCAATTATATTCTCATCTTATTGCAGAAACAGAAAATAGTTTAGCTGGATTATTGAAAATTGTTAACAATAAAAATAATTCAACATTAATAGATATAAGCCCAGGAATAGCTCTTGATATTGAAAAGGAGAAATTAGTTAAATGTCTGATTAGAAAAGAAGAAAGTCTTAAAAAACATTTGAATAGTTCACTATCGTTACATCATACATTATTCAATGTAGGAATTGAGAAATTCGAAAATGCCTCCCACGAAGATTTTATAATCATTATGAATGACTTTATCAATTCAATTAAAAAATATAAAGTTGAATTAGGTGATGTATTTATTTCTGAAGTAAAGGCACTTTTTCATATCTATGAAATATCATATCAACGCTTTAAACATGAGAATGATATACCTTTTTCCAACAAAATAGTTGAACAAAGTGTCCGTAAAAAACTTTCGATGCAATTGACAAAAAACGCCTTATTTATTGCATCAAATAACATTGCTAAATCCGAAGTGTACAAAAAGTATTTTGATGCTAATCTTTTGTTTGCTCAGCAAAGAAGAACTGTATTTAAGGATATGGTTGATGGAAATAGTAACCTTATCTTTGCCGAGTTAGAATATAATCCTAACAAGCGATTAAAAATTAAAAACAAAGGTTCTGTTGCCATAAGTTTTCAAATGACGTTGAATGGTTTTGCTGTTGGTAATACTTTTACCGTATATCCTACAAAGGTTATTGATAAATCATTTTCCGATTTTTATACTGATGGCAATGGTTTACAAGCAATAAATAAGAGTAATACAGCTTGTTTTTTCTTGGTTAATGAGGTGTCTTGAGATGTTTGTTGTTGTCTAAATAATAGACTACATCAATTAAAATTAATATTGAACCAGAATTATTAACTTAAAGTTCATGTTTAATATACTCATGGCTTTGTTTTTTAATTCATTTTTGCATGAATTAAAATATAAAAAATATGCAAAGATTACAGCAGAGCACATCTAATACAGGTAATGAGTTTAAATTAAACTCAAACACAAAGAATACCCAAAACCATTCATTAGAGGATAATTTGAATGCGTATAAAATTTCAAACTCATTTGTAGAATTAGGGATTGAAAATCATCAAACATTTCATGAATTATACCTACATTATCTTTGCGAAGAAGATAATTAAATAAATTTTATGAATAGGCAACGTATGTATAGAATTCGTCATTGCCGCCATCAATAATTTTTTTCTCTTGATTGCGCATGTTTCTAATGCGAGGGTCATCCGCATAATCATTTAAAAGTATTCCTAATATTTCAGTTGCATCTTCTACCGATAAGGTGCTATAAAAAATTAGTATTTTTTTAATGGATAGTTCAGGATATTTATCATAATTTAAAAAGTATGTTTCTGCATTGCTTGAATTGATATATCCAAGATGGAAAGTAGTTGAATTGTTTAATTTTGAATTTATTAAATGCTCTATTTTTTCAATTAATTCATCATCTACATCTTCATTATTTTTATCTAATACAAATTCAATTATAATTTTTGAATCGGGGAGTATTACTTTTGAATTTTTATTCGTCATTCTACAAGTTTAATTACAAATTGTTCTAAAAGAATTTTTAAGCACTTTATTTTAGAGAATAATTAATTCCCCATAAAAAATAATCTGCCTTAGCGTAGTGAGTTTTTAAAATTACCGCAGTGCTTAATTGATTTGAAAGTTTATATTTAATACCCAATCCATGGTATATAAATCCATTGCCTTTATAGTTGCTATACAAATATGTTCCCATAAATATTGGAATGCTTATTCTATGTATGTTTTGTTGATATTGAATATTCAATCCTAATTGAATGGCACTTTTTCTGTCATTACTAAGTAGGTTATCTTCTAATAATTTTCTATGCAATCCATTATCATAAAATATATCAACACCTGTGCTTAAACTGTACTTAAGCTTATTTTTAAAATAGTACTGTAATCTTCCTGAGGTAACTCCAAAGCTTGTTGAACTTGGAGGATAGTTTTGTTTCATCCCTGCTCCAATAAAAAGTTCAAAATTTCTATTTTGTTTTAAGCTATCTATAAGCTTTTCTGATTTTTCAGTTCTTAAATTTGTATTCGTAAAGTGCAAACTAACACCTGCACTCGCAATATTTATACCTAAATTAGGTACTCTTATTGCTCCATTCGAAAAGTGTATTATGGAGGTATTCAATCCTACTTGTAGTTTTTCATTTATCATAAATTGATAAAATAATCCTAGTTGAACAAGTCCATTAAAATGACTTCCAATGGCTATGTTTTTATAATTGCTATCCTTATTAAAAGGAGTCATTATATAACCTATTCCACAACTTAGTTTAAAATGTAAATTGTTTTTTTTGTCAATATTTTTGCAAAAATCTATAAACCCTTGAGCGCCAAATGCACTATTTAGTATGGTATTGCCAGCAAAGTTTGTATATAACATACTAAAGCCTACCCGAGGTTTATTATATAATTTGTGCCATAGTAAGTTTCCATTCGTTTGCCTTGAAATAGAAGATTGAAAAACTGAAAAATGCGATTGTGAAAAATGTTGAATGTAACTGCGATGAATTATTATAAATCCATATTGTGCATTAAGGGAGTAAATATATTTTCCTTTTTTTTCTCTTTCGCCATTTTCACTTCCAATTCCTAAACTAGACTTAAGACTTAAAGTTAAAACCAAAAAAATAATTAGTTTGTATTTTAAATTTGATTTTAGAAATATTAGCATTCAATAATTTTTATCAAGAAATGATTTGTTTTCCGAATGCTAAAATAAATATTGGTTTAAATATTACATCAAAGCGTAACGATGGCTTTCATGAAATAGAAAGTGTCTTTTATCCAATCAAAAGTTTATATGATGTACTCGAAGTAATTGAAAACAAAGATGATGATAAGGTTTATTTTAATGCTACAGGAATTGAAATTCCTGGAAACTCACATGATAATTTATGTTTAAAAGCATATGATTTAATTAAGCAATATGTAAAAGTTCCTCCAATAAGAATTCATTTACATAAAAACATCCCTATTGGAGCAGGAATGGGAGGCGGCAGCTCCGATGCGGCTTTTTTTGTGAATATATTGAATGAGAAATTTAAATTAAATCTAACATTTAAAAATAGGTTTGATATTGTTACTAAACTTGGTAGTGATTGTGCTTTTTTTTTGAACAATAAACCTGCATTTGTGACTGGACGGGGAGAATTTCTTGAACAAATTGATTTTACTTTGTCAAACAAAAAAATTGTTGTTATTTATCCAAACATACATATTAGCACAAGGGATGCTTATGCAGTTGTTTTACCAATTAAGCCTCAAAGAAACTTATTACAAGATATTAGTCAGCCGATAGAATATTGGAAACATACAATCAAGAATGACTTTGAAAGTACAATATTCTTAAAATATCCTGAGTTGGCTTTTATAAAGGAGCAGTTATATATGTATGGTGCACAATATGCATGTATGAGTGGCAGTGGTAGCACTATTTTTGGAATTTTTGATAGAATGATTGACACAACAGCTATTAAATTTGACCATGATTTCAAAACCTATAGTCTTGAATAAACTAAAATCATTCACAATTTAATATTGATAACAAATTCGTTTTTTTAATTTGAATTTCAAATAATCCTTTATTTTGTTGCCATGATTGATACATTTAAACACAAGGGGTTAAGAAAAAAACTTATAGAAGTATTAAAAATAAAAGGTATCAATAGCAATGTGGTTTTAGAGGCAATTAATAACATACCCCGTCATCAATTTCTCGATAATGCGTTTTTAGAATTTGCATATAATGATGTTGCTTTTCCAATTGGTGCTGGCCAAACTATTTCACAACCTTATACTGTTGCCTTTCAATCGCAACTACTTAATATTAGTAAAGGCGAAAAGGTTTTAGAAATTGGCACTGGTTGCGGTTATCAAACAGCAGTGCTTTGTGAATTAGGGGCAAAAGTTTTTACTATAGAAAGGCAGAAATTACTCTATGAGAAGACAAGAATTTTTCTTCCAAAGCTTAACTACACCCCTAAGTTTTTTTATGGAGATGGGTACTTAGGTTTACCTACATTTGCTCCCTTTCACAAAATAATTGTTACGGCTGGTGCACCATATATTCCAGAACACTTAAAACAACAATTAATGGTAGGTGGCAAGTTAATAATACCCGTAGGTGAAGGAGATATACAAATTATGCATGAAATTTTAAAAACAGCTAACTCTACCTATGAAACTAAATTGCATGGCGAGTTTAAATTTGTGCCCTTGTTAGAACAGAAAGCAGTATAACTTAAACACTTTAAATAACATTAAAATTAATTTGTTTGTTCTCTTTTTTATTTAGTTTTACCTAAATAATTGTAACTAATCGTACTACTTTATTTATAACTTTAAGTAATAAATATTGTTGTTAGTTGTGATTTGAAATAAATAAAAAAAACGTATGCAATTCAATATACAAAAGTCAACTCATTCTAGAATTAAGGAAGTTGATTTTAAAAACTTAGTTTTTGGTAAAGTATTTTCTGATCATATGCTTGTTGCCGATTATATTGGTGATGATTGGCAAACACCGCAAATACTGCCTTATGGCAAAATTTTAATCTCCCCTTCAATGTCATCATTGCATCATGCACAATCTATTTTTGAAGGTATGAAAGTTTATAAAAATGAAGCTGGTGAGCCTTTGTTTTTTAGAGCCATAGATAATTTTAATAGGTTAAATATTTCGGCAGAACGCATGTGTATGCCTCCTGTTCCGTTAGATATTTTTATGGATGGTTTAAAAGAACTAGTGAAGTTAGATAGAGGTTTTATTCCTGATGAAGATAACCAATCATTATACGTAAGGCCAGTATATTTTGCAACCGATGAAGCAATTGGAGTTAAGGCATCTCAGAATTATAGACTAATAATTTTCACTACACCAACCGGCCCATATTATTCTGAACCTTTAAAAGTCTATATAGAAACAAAATATTCTCGCAGTGCCGAAGGAGGAACGGGTTATGCTAAAGCAGCAGGTAATTATGGTGGCTCATTCTACCCAACTAAGTTAGCTATTGACCGGGGTTATCATCAACTTATTTGGACCGATGCCTCAGAAAATAAATATGTAGAGGAAAGTGGAAGCATGAACTTGATGTTTGTATTTGGCGATACATTAGTTACACCAGCATTGGGGCCAAGTAAACTAGCGGGCATTACCCGTGATAGTATTTTAAAACTTGCCAAACATTTCAATATTAATGTAGAGGAGCGTAACATATCTGTGACAGAAATTATAGAACAATTTAAAAGTGGCAACCTAAAAGAAGCATTTGGATGTGGCACTGCTGCCAACATTGCACAAATTCAATCAATAGGTTATGAAGATGACAAGCTATTGTTACTGCCTCCAATCTCTGAACGTAAGATATCTAACTTGTTAGGTAAAACTCTTAATGATATTAAGATGGGGAAAATAAATGACGAATTTGGCTGGGTTACTAAATTATAGAACTCAAATTTACTCCTATATTTCTCTTTTTCCTGCGGTAAATCATTCATAATTTTTATTGATGTTTTATACTATTTTTACAATTAAATAAAATGTTTGTTAATGGAAACAAGTAAATTAAAGAAACGTGCATCTTATCCTTTTGAAACCATTGCTGTTGCTGTTGCATTTTCGCCTCGCTTAGAAGCTCTTTTGCATGAAGCAAAATATTATGCTGAAAGTTTTAAGGCTAATTTAGTTTTACTTCATGTTGGTGAAAGAGATGCAAAAAAAGAAGAAGCTTTAGATGTACTAGTTACTAATATTGGTCTTAATAAAACAAAGACGAGAACAATTTGGATGGATGGCGAGCCAACAGAAACTATTCTTAACTTATGCAAGCTTAATGTAGTTGATTTGCTAATTATTGGTGCGCTTGAAAAAGAAAATTTGTATAAGTTTTATATGGGAAGCATAGCCCGAAAAATTAGCAGAAGGGCAAAATGTTCTGTGCTTTTGCTTACAAACCCAAGTAATAAACCAATTAAGATAAAAAAGATAGTCATTAATGGTGTAGATAACCCTAAAACGGAGCATACAATAAATACCGCTGCATATTTTGCAAAGTCAATGAGAACAAATGAATTGACCATTGTACAAGAAATTGATATGCCAGCAGTAACACTAACAATTACAGAAAGCACAACCGCTCCTGAGGCATCAAAAATTAAAAAAGAAATGAAAGATGAGGAGTATGCCAAAATCAATATGCTAGTTGAAAAAATTAAAGAGGATGATGTTTCTATTTGTGTAAAAAATGTAACAGGTAAGCCAGGTTATGCCATTAGCAATTACGCCAAAACAAAACACTACGAGTTACTAGTAATAAATAGCCCTGATACACATTTAAGTATTTTTGACCGTATATTTACTCATGACATAGAACATATATTGGCCGACTTACCTTGTAATTTATTAATAGTACATTCAAGAGTTTAATTAATTTTTAGTGGGAAAACTAACACATCACGAATTTATTTATTTTTTAACAGCACTCTCTGCAATGCTTGTATTATCAAGGCTTGCAGCTGAGTTGGGTAGGCTTGTAAAGTTACCTGTTGTGATGGGTGAAATAATTATTGGAATCGTCTTAGGCCCAACTATTCTTGGACATTTTTCCCCGCATTGGCACAATTTATTATTCCCTGTATTTGGCAATGTAAGTATTGCTCTTGATGGTATAACACGCTTATCGGTAGTAATGCTACTTTTTGTTGCTGGTCTCGAAGTCCAAATTCAAATGGTAATTAAGCAAGGTAAAGCAGCTATTTATACAAGTACACTTGGTATGGTTATTCCATTTGCAATTGGTTTTGCTGCAGCATGGTATTATCCAGAGTTTTTCAAAAGTGAAAAAGATAAATTTTTATATAGTTTATTTTTAGGTACTGCCATGTCAATATCTGCATTACCTGTTATAGCAAGAATCCTGATGGATATGAATTTATTTAAAACAAAAATAGGGATGGTAATTATTGCCTCTGCAATGTTTAATGATTTAGCTGGATGGCTTATCTTTTCATTAATTATGGGCTTGATGGGAAAAGGAAAAAGTTTTGAGATTATTGCACTTGAAATGGGATTTATATTAGGTTTTGGACTATTTATGCTTACCATTGGTAAAAAGGTAATTGATATGAGCTTACCTTGGATACAAAAAAAATTCTCTTGGCCAGGTGGAGTGCTTTCATTGAGTTTGGGTTTATGTTTTATATGTGCAGCATTTACTGAAAGTATAGGCATGCACGCTGTTTTAGGTGCTTTTATTGCTGGCATTGCTATAGGGGATTCAGTTAAGCTGAATGAGAAGGCGCGTGAAATTATTCATCAATTTGTTACTAATGTTTTTGCTCCTCTGTTCTTTGTTTCAATTGGATTAAAACTAAACTTCGTTACTAATTTCGAGTTTGCATTAGTCTTAGTTGTAATTTTAATTGCAATTATTGGAAAGGTAACGGGAGCTAGCTTAGGAGCTAAATTAGCAGGTTTTACGAATAGGGAATCTCTAGCAATTGGTTTCGGACTGAATGCAAGAGGTGCTATGGAAATTATTTTAGGAAGTCTTGCTCTTAGTGCTGGTTTAATAAATGAAAAAATGTTCGTTGCTTTAGTTATAATGGCTATTATTACAAGTCTATTCAGCGCACCATTCATAAAATTGTTTGTCAAAAATCACGATTAATATTTTTGCTATAAATTAGTTTTGATTTAAATATAGAATTTGATTTATTTTTCAAGTTCAGTTAAAACTTTCAAATCTAGTTAATGTCTTAGGTTTATAAATCAAATTTCAATAGCATAAAACCATATGAATTCTAAAGTTGATTGGTTTTTTAATAAGGAAACAAAATGGAAATTAGAGTATTCTGAATTAAGAAAATTCTGATTACTAGGGGTACGTAGTGAAGCGCCAAAGCCCAATAAAATATGAACTTTTACGAATAAATCATATTGAATATATGATGCATGAGTAAAAGTTGTTTACTTCATATTTTGAAGGGGTTATGCGTTGTAATAGAATTTCTAATGCGTAATCTGGGATTAAGAATGGTAAATTTAGCTTATAATATCATCAGTTTATTCAGACAGGGTAGCTATGAAAAGCCCAAACACCAACGATTACAAACATTAAGACTCAACTGCTATGCAGTTGGTGCTTGGATGACCAAAAAAGGAAATAGCATGATATTGAAATTGGCTGTGCCTATAAAAAACGCAAATGGATGGATGGAATTTTTGCACAACTTGACAAATGTACATTCCCTTTATCACTTATAACTTAAATCCTACTGTCTATTTACGGTTAAATGCACCGGTAAAATGGACTCAAACAGTAGAAAAAATGTAGGCTGATGGAGCAACAAATTTCTATGAGGTTGGACCAGGGAAAGTATTACAAGGATTGGTTAAGAAAGTAAATAAGGATGTAGGAGCAATAAGTATTTAATACTACTATATTATTACTCTTCGGTGGGAGTTAGCTTTGTTAATTCCTTCCATGAAATTTCCCAAATAAGCGGTGTATGACTAGGAGAGTAATATTTTATTTTTATTTTTCTAGGGTTTGATGCATCAACTACTTTTCCAAAGATTTGCTCTCCAAAATCTGTAATTATTTTTACGTAATCATTTTTATTCACCTCATCAGCCGAAGAATATTTAGATGAAGAAAGCTTATTATCAGCCAAAAATTTAATTAGCGTCTTCTCTTCTTTACTAATTAAAGCTTCTTCTTCTGTTGAATTTATTTTAGTTGCTTGAGAAATAATATTGGATGGTTGAGAGTTTACAACAGTATTAGTCTTTTCGTTGTTTACTTTAATATCATCAGAAAAAAACTCAACAACATCGGCTGAAACATAAACTTGTTCTTTCCAATAAAGAAAGAAAAAGAAAAATGTGGTTTTAGAATCTAGAGTAATATTTGCAATAGTTTGGTTTTCCTTTAAATCAGCATTTTGGTATAAATCAGCTTTGGCTTCATTTGTTAATCCTCTCGAATTTAGTCCACCAAAAGCTAAAATATGCTCTGTTTCGGCTTTACCTGTAACTGTTTTTACTATCTTAAAATTTGGTTTATTGAGTGATGCACTTGGAGTAAACATAATGCTTCTATTCATTGAACATGATGTTATTAAAAAAGTACTCAATAAAATAATCGAAAAGTAATTCAGTTTACGCATGATATAATTTTCTGAATTTAATGATTCATTCATCTAAATTGTAACGATAAAAAATATAGCTAAATCATCAAAGTAGCCAATACTGCAATAATGCCCAACACCATGCAAAAAATATAGAACCCTGTTTTGCCTGTTTGTAATTGTCTAAGTATGTTGCTTGACCCATCTACACTCCATTTTACTAATCTCACACTGCCATCAATAATTTCGTTCTCAACAAACTTATTATATATGTTACTTTTCCAATTCAATGGTTTTGTAATGGTATTTTCATATAATTCATCAATATAATACTTGTTATAAACAAGGTTATGTAACGGTTTTAATTTTTGTGTTTCAGGAGCAGGTATCTCTTTGTTTGTAATATATTTACTACGGGCAACAAAAATTGCAATTACAGCAGTAACAACAGCTACAGCCATTAATGCCAATTCTGTATTAAAATCAGGTTCAACAGGCAACAACCTTACATCGGCATCGGCAAAAACTGGCGCCAAAAAATGATGCAGTAAATGTCCTTCGCCAGGTAAGCCAATAAAACCACCAACCACCGAAAGTATTGCCAATACTACCAAAGGCATGGTCATACTTTTTGGAGATTCATGCAAGTGTTCTAATTGATGTTTAGTACCACGAAATTCTCCATGAAAGGTTAAGTAATATAACCTAAACATATAAAATGCAGTAAACACTGCTACTACAACACCAAATAACCATAATATCTTGTTATGTTCGAAAGTGTGTGCAAAAATTTCGTCTTTACTAAAGAAACCACTAAATGGTGGAACACCTGATATTGCTAAAGTTGCTAGAAAAAATGTGATGTGTGTAATTGGTAAATGTTTCTTTAATCCACCCATTTTACGTATGTCTTGTTCATGATGCATGGCATGAATTACGCTTCCTGCACCAAGAAATAATAGTGCCTTAAAAAAAGCATGAGTAACAACATGAAACACTGAACTTGTGAAAGCACCTACACCTAAACCCATAAACATAAGTCCGAGTTGGCTTACTGTTGAGTATGCCAATACTTTTTTAATATCGTTTTGTGCTAGCCCTATTGTAGCTGCTAAAATTGCAGTTACTAAGCCTACAACTGCTACTACGTGCATTGTTTCAGGAGCTAATGCGTAAAGCACACTGCTTCGAGCAATCATGTAAACACCAGCTGTTACCATTGTAGCTGCATGTATTAATGCAGATACTGGGG
This sequence comes from Flavobacteriales bacterium, assembly GCA_040383485.1. Classification (GTDB taxonomy): domain Bacteria; phylum Bacteroidota; class Bacteroidia; order UBA4408; family UBA4408; genus JBEIDK01. Next base: position 185 of record JBEIDK010000005.1, on the reverse strand, counting down.
TTGGTCCAGCCATAGCATCAGGCAACCACGTGTATAAAGGAATTTGAGCGCTCTTGCCCATTGCACCAATAAATAGTAACATGGTAATGGCTACCATAACTGATTGGTTCCCCGGAAAGTTTTTGGCACCAGCAAATACTGTTGCAAAATCAATTCCACCGAAAGTGGTAAATATTAAAATGATG